>DPSB01000208.1 GCA_003537495.1 Cytophagales bacterium
GTAATCTGACCAATACTTACCATGCGATGGCAGGGTTTACTAGTGCCCCTGATTATACTGAGGGACGATTGATGTCTTTCGCTTACAATGAAAGATTACGGATGAACTACCGGTTAATAAAACCAAAAAACTATCCTAGCAACCCTAATGTAGAAGGTGGCTACCCCTTGATCGTAATGACCCATGGTTTTGGCGAACGTGCCAACTGCTGGGGTTCTAATTGTTATTGGTCAAATGCATTTTGGAATACTACTGACAATAATCCTCAGGCTGTTACTTTTGGAATTTCATCTGCAAGTGGCGTAAACGGCAACAGCCCTACGACATTTACCACTGTTGGAAATCATAATTTGCTGGTCAACCAACAAGTTGTTATCCGTAACTCCACAGTTACAGCCTATAATGGAACAAGAACAATTACAGCTGTAACTGCAAATACCTTTACAGTTAATATAAATTTTTCAGGTACCACCTCTGCGAATGTATCGCGAACGGGTGTTTTCGAGTTGCTGAACAATGACCATAGCATGACACACGGTGGCAACGTACATAAAACCGCTGTACTTCTTCCTGCCATAGGTAACAAGGTACCGGACGACCCCACCATGCCAGCCCGCGCCTTTCCTGGCTTTGTTTTATTTCCTCAGAACTTAAATGGCTGGGAACAAGGCGGTGCCGAAAATGTGGTTCGGATTATTCGGCTTTTGATGCAGACTTACAATATCAATCCAAACAAAATTTATGTACACGGCCTTTCCGATGGTGGTTCAGCCGTTTATAGATTAGTACGGACTGCCCCTTGGTTGTTTGCTGCTGCACTACCCATGTCGGCTGTTAATAATCCTGAAAATAATTATCCCATCTACCAGCACTTTAATAACATTCCACTTTGGGTCTTTCAGGGTGGGGTAGATACAAATCCTAACAAAACAACTACGGAACAACTGATTCAAAACTTCAGAAATGCAGGCATGAATGTGCGTTATACACTTTACCCAACATTGGGGCATGGGGTATGGAATAATGCCTATAACGAGCCGGACTTCTTTAGCTGGATGCGGACAAAAGATAAATCTGACATCTTTGTAAAATTTGGTAACGCCACAGTATGTGGTACCTCAGGTGCAGCTGCAGAACTGCTACTAAGCCAAGGTTTTTTAGCTTATCAATGGGAAAGAGATGGGGTAATTATTCCTGGTGCGAATGCCTATAACTACTCTGCAACTTTACCGGGCACCTATCGCGCCCGTTTTAGCCGCATAGCAAGTCCTATCGAAAGTGATTGGAATAAATGGTCAGATCCTTTGGTAGTTACGGAGAATGCCCCGGCTAAACCAACAATCGAAACTCTGGGCTCAGCTATTTTCCCAACAATCAATAATGATCAAAGAGTTGTGCTAATGGCTAGCGATAAGAATGATAAATATTATTGGTTTAAAGACGGTAATCCTATTAATGATGCAAGGTCATTGAATGGTAGTGTCTATTATGGAATTCCCCCTGATAGTTTATCGATGCTGATGCGAGACTCGTGGGCATCACCTACCCAATTTGGAGCTTACACTTTACGAACCTCCCCCTTTAGTGGATGTCAAAGCTTACCCTCGGATCCTTCTTACATGATTTTTACCGCAAATGCAACACTAACCACACCTAGTAATTTTAATGGTATAGCTCAGTCACCTACCAGCATTTTCTTAACGTGGGCTGATAACTCACCAAATGAAACCGGGTTTGAAATCTGGCGGAGAATAGACGGTGAAACTACGTTTAAATATGTTGGGGTTACAGAAGAAGATGCGATCTCCTATCTTGATACTGAGTTAATACCTGGTACATTATACCAGTATAAACTGCGGGCCGTTAGCAACAATGCCCGATCACTGCATGCACCAAGTGAAGATCCGAATGATAACCGAGAGGTTGAAACACCATTAGATGATTCTGCGCCAACTCCACCTCAAAATCTACGCGTTACACTTAATTCGATCAACTCCATTTCATTAGCATGGGATCAGAGTACTGATAATGGTGGTATAAGCCAGTATGTCATAAGTTATGGTTCTTATTCTGCGTCAACATTTAACAATGAAACCTCTTTTACTCTTACAACAAATCTAACTCCCAACACAATCTACCCCATTACGGTAAGGGCTGAAGACTTTGGTGGCAACTTATCTGCACCAAGCAATCAGGTAATTGGCACTACAATAGTGGAAGGACTTTATTACGAACACTCCACGGGGGCATGGTCATCTCTCGATCCCGCTGCATCTCAAGGAGCTGGTGATTCTCCTCCTATTGATTGGACAACTGCTGAGTTTACTGGCAAGATTTCGAACTTCAATGTAAATCCTACTATCGTAGAACCACCAGCAATACCAGGTATTGCCACCCAACAAGATTTTTATAAGATCAAGTTTGATGGATATTTACTTATACCACCAAGGACATCATTAACCCCGAACACGCATAGTACCGATACATATCAATTCAGAATTATTTCTGACGATAGAAGTATGGTGTACTTAAATGGATTTAACCCAGCTAGTTTTAATACAAATCGAATCCTAAGTCATAATACATGGACTGAGGGCTATGTTTATAAAACCACCGGAAATATCACATTACCAGCTAACTACTATCGTATAACCGTCCTTTACAACGAATATACAGAGAGTCAATCTTTATCTGTGGAGTATAGAAGGCGTACACTCCCAAATAGTCCAACTACTTGGTCTGCTTGGACGGCCATACCCGATGAGTGGCTTCGTTCTGCAAACTATGCTCCTCCAGCAGCACTTGCTCCTCCTACTGATCTAGCAGCATCGGCCAATGGCATGACCAACATAGATTTAACATGGGTTTATGGGGGTTCTCCAAGTCATGAGTTTGAAATTTACCGCGCCACTGTTGTTGATGGTGAGTATAGCATCGTTGGCCGTGGTACAGGGCTTGCCTTTACGGATGAGACAGCAAACCCTAGTACTACTTATTTCTACAAGCTAAAGACCATCAGTATTTCCAACGGAGCATCATCACCTTTTAGTGCTGTTGCAAGTGCTACCACGGCTTCCGATGCGATTGCACCATCTATTCCAACAGATATTGCTTTTATCAGTAAAACATTTTCAAATGTGGCCTTCAGTTGGACAGCTTCAACTGATAACGTGGCGGTTACGGGTTATGAGATTCTGGCTAATGGAAATCCTATTGGAGTATCTACCGTTACCAGTTACTCAGCAACCGGGTTGGAACCTGGTACGGCTTATAACTTTACTGTAAAAGCATTTGATGCTATTGGTAATAAGTCGGCAGCTTCCGATCCATTGGCTGTAACTACCAACGCGGGGGTTATGTATTATTCAAAATCTAGTGGTGCGCTTAATGTAGCAGGCACGTGGGGCTCAAACCCTGATGGCTCGGGTACCGTACCTAATTTAACGTACAACGGGCAGTATTACATGGTAGCCAACCGTCCAGGTAATACTACTGGTCTTGGTGGATCATTAACCATTGGGGGTAGCATTTCAAAAATAATTGTACCTGCCGGTACTACCTTAAATGTTGATAATACTATCTCAGCCAAATTGGAAGTGCAGGGCAATGCCGTGGTTAATTTAAACAATGCCAATACGGCACCAGAGTTTTTAAGTGTGTCACCTACCAGCACGGTTAACTTCAATAACTATGCTTACATACCTGCAGGTACGTACGGGCATGTAAACCTGAGCGGCACCGGCAACAAAAATTTTGCAGAAGGTGAAACCGTTATTATGGGTAACCTAACGGCTACTACGGGCATTGCGCTTAAAGGTGTGCCGGGCAATACTTCGCATGTTACCGTGCACGGTGATATTAACCTTGCAGGAACACCCGCAGTAGTGGCTACCGATAATGCGCTTGATTTAACGCTGGCTAAAGCGGGTACGCAAACATTAACCGTAAACGGAGCGCTGGATTTATATAAACTTTCCACAGCCAGCGGCACCAATGTAAATGTAGCCAGCAGCAGCGCCATTACCCTTAATGTGGGTTCGCCCAATGGTGGCGGGTTGGTATTGGCCAATGGTACTACCTTAAATCTTGGCAACAACCATTTGGTATTGAAGAATGCGGCCACTATTAATGCCGGTGGCGAAACCGGTAAGCTGGCTATTAACGGCAGTAACTTAACGTTAAGCAGCAGCAGCACCCAAAACTCTAATTTACATTTCGATGCTACGCTTAAAACAGCGGGCATGGTTACATCTACCTTTAGCAGCACGGGCAAGTTGATGATTCAATCTCCGGTAACCATTACCGATGGGTTAAAGATTAAAGCGGGTGAAGTAAGTTCGGCCGGTAACATTACACTGGCCTCTACGCAAACTAAAACTGCTTACCTGCAAGAGCTGGAAGGCAATGGTAGCATTACCGGTAATGCCAAAGTAGAACGTTGGGTAAGTGCCGCCAGGAAGTACCGCTATATGTCATCGGTGGTGGAGAATATGACGGTTGCTTTATGGCAACAAGGCGGCATGAACATTACTGGTCCATTTACCGGCACCAGCGGTTCGCAAACGCCTTCTATGTTTTATTTCCACGAACCCGATATTAATCCAAATGCCGTACCTCAGCACAATGGCTACAATCGCTTTCCGGTAAGTTCAAACAGCGAGATGCTGGTACGCGGAAGAGGCTATTCTATTTTTAATTACAGTACCAATGCGCTTACGCTAACCATGACGGGTAGACCGTACCAGGGTAGCGTGCCGTTTATTCTTACACCTGACCCTACACCAGCTAATGCACTTCCTGCAGAAACGCTTGATGGCTGGAACTTAGTGGGTAATCCTTATGCTTCAGCTATTCAATGGAATAATCTTGCAAGTGACTGGACACGCTCAGGAATTTCTACCTCAATAGCAGTACCCGATAATACCTCAGGTACACTTGTGCAAAGAAATTATGATTCTCAAACGGGACTTGGCACGTTAACCGGAGGTATCATTGCACCCGGACAAGCTTTCTGGGTAAAAGCCATCACGGTATCACCAGCTATGACCATCCATGAAAAAGCCAAGCGCAACAATACTTCTACCTTCTACCGCGAAGGTGATGAGCATCTCAACAGCATTACCATCCGGCTATCAAATGGAACTGCCGAAGATGTAGGTTACATTATTCTGGCTGAAGACTTCAGCGATACCTATGAACCCGAGACTGATGGTATGAAGTATAAAAATCAGGTGCTTAACCTGAGCACACGTTCATCTGAAAATGTAAACCTTGTTTTCAATAAAATGTCGAACAGCTTCTGTGAAAAAACAGTAGCGTTGGTACTGGAAGATGTAACTCCGGGCACCTACTCGCTTGCGTTCGATAACATCGAAAACTTAGTGGGGGTAGGTGCGGTAACGCTTACGGATAATTTCACCAACACTACGGTAGCTATCACCAATAGCACACCCTATAGTTTTGCGGTAACTTCTGCCGAGGCCAGCCATGGTGCAACCCGGTTTAGCTTAACGCTTAACCGCCCGGCCCTGCAGAAAAATGCAGTGGCTACTATTGAGAATGTATGCGGAGAAACTTCGGCTACTATTCAATTAACCAACACGCAACCGGGCGCTTTCTATTATGCTACCCGTTTAAATGAGGCAACACAACTTTCGGAAGTGGTAGCCAGTGAAGCAGGCAACATGCAACTTACCATACCGGTAAGTGCGTTGCAGACCGGTGCAAACAACCTGGTTATTCATACCGGCTTTAAAGGTTGCAGCGATGAGTTGTTAACCACTACTCCGCTGGTGTTTACCTATACACCTAGTCCAGTGGTAACGGTAACAAAACCATTCTTATCGCTTTGCGCGGAATCGCAGGTAACGTTAACAGCCGAAACCAATTCGGAAAATAGTTTGCATTGGTATAAAGACGGTGAGTTGGTAGCTAACCAAACCGGTGCGAGCTGGCTTTCGGCACCGCTTAAGAAAACAACCTTGTTTGAAGTTGCGGCCGTAACCAATGGCTGCGAAGGCAAGAAGGCCTCGGTGTATGTAGAGATCAACAAAGCCACTATGCCAATAATTGAATTTACAGGCGAGGCCTTGGAGATTGTGAACGAGATACCAGCTGATAATTTTATTCAGTGGTACATCAACGGCTCACCGTTGGATGCATACGACAAAGGTATTGTACCTGAAGAAGAGGGTATCTATACCGTGCTGGTTGCAAAAGGTGGTTGCTCTATGGTTTCGGAGCCATTTGAATACCTGGTTACCGGGGTTGAGAATCCTTTGAACGAACCGTTCAATGTGTATGTGTATCCGAACCCGGCTACGTTCGATCAGCTTTATGTGAAGTTGGAGACAACCTCAAAACAAAACGCAACGGTTACGTTGGTTGATCTGGCAGGCCGCACAGCCTTTACACAGTCGATAACTGGAAGTGAGGGCAATGGGGTGCATAAGTTAGATGTGGCTCAGGATACCGCACCGGGTTTATACATTATGCAGATACAACAAGGCGATGCGGTAGTTCAGCGGAA
>DPSB01000286.1:0-919 GCA_003537495.1 Cytophagales bacterium
AGCGGTGGAAGAATAAAAACCGGTACACAAACCATGGGCGATTATGCTGTGTTCCTTTCAGCCGAGTGGAAGGTAACAGATTGGTTACAGGTTCGGCCCGGAGTGCGTTCTGTCTACAATTCAGTTTATGCTGCACCTCCTGTTATCCCATCGGTTAATACAAAAATTAAACTAAGCAAAAAGCAAGATTTACGGTTATCGTACGGCCGTGGATTTCGCGCACCTTCCTTACGCGAATTGTATTTTGATTTCTTTGATGCGAGTCATTCCATTGAAGGAAATCCAAATCTTGAATCGGAATTATCGCACAGTGTAAATGCATCATTTAACTGGCGATTGATTGAAGGTGATGGATTTACATACACTTCCATACTGGGTGGATTTTATAATTCAGTAAAAAATATGATTGGCTATGGCCAAAAGCCTGGCAATAACCTGATCACGACTTATCTAAATATTGATCGCTACCAAACCAAAGGCTTTACATGGAACAATACATTGAAAGGCAATGTGTGGGAATTGAATGCTGGTTATGCACTTACTGCACGATTTAATCAATACAGCGAAAGCTATTCTGATCTGGATGAATTTCAATGGTCGCCTGAAATAACTACTGCCACTTCTTATCGCATTCCACGCGCAGGTTTAAAATTTTCGTTGTACCACAAGTTTACCGGGGTTACGCCATTCTTTGAATTGGTAACAGTGGATGGCGAACAAGTAGCCCGACTGGCTGAAACCGATTCGTTTCATTGGGCCGATTTCACGATACAAAAAGATTTTGGTAAGTCAGTTTCGTTAACAGCCGGTGCCCGCAATCTCTTTGATATCAACAGCATCAATACTACTTCCGTAGCCACAGGCGTACACACAAGTGGCGGTGCGCGACCAATTGGTTATGGCCGATCTTATTTTCTAA
>DPSB01000286.1:1229-6527 GCA_003537495.1 Cytophagales bacterium
TAAGTGTTTCCTATTCTTTAACTAAATAAATGATAATTAAAATGAATTCAATTTTTAAAAGTGCATTGAGTGCAATAGTGATAGGCGGACTTTTATTTTTTACTGCGTGCAAAGAAGATCCGGAGTTGCCCGATAATTTGGTAACCTTTGAATCTGATCAACTGGGAATTTCGCCCGATGAATCTGAATTGGAAATTGTTGTTCGCTTATCTCGCGCTACAACTGAAAGTGGAGAAGTTGTTTTAGACGTAGAGGAAAATGGATTGGTTTATGGCTCAACCTACACAACCGATCCGGCTGTTGAAGGTAACCTGATCACCATTCCGGTGGCAGCAGGAAGTACAGAAGTTTCGTTTACCGTTTCAAAAGTAGCAACTGTAGGTTACGATGGCAGCGAAAATCTGGTGTTTACTATACTGGAAGTTCCGGAAGCACTTGTAATAGGTGAACAACAACAACTAACCTTATCGTTTGGTGAAATTTTGGCAACGGCTGGTCAGATGGAAATAAATGGTGGCGGTGCAACTTATGGTAATAAAGTATTTATTGATCTGAGCAGAAATCGCCAAACGGCCGTTGCTCGTACTTCGTGGGACCTTGGCTTTTATGCTGGTGATGATTTTCGGGTAATCCTGAATTCATCAAATGGTATGATGGCATATGCATTAGACAAAACTGATCTTACTGCTGTTACCAATGCCGATACAGCCGTGTTACGTAATCGCTTATCTTATGAGGCAGTATTTGCAGCGATTAATGTGCCTCCCGGCTCTCCCGTTCCTACTTGGACAGCGCAAGCCTTTGCCTGGCTTGATGATCCAACAGGAGATTTAACTAAGACAGCTATTTCAAGTATTTCAGCTACTGCAACAGAGAACAAAGTATATATTATTAACCGGGGTAATGGTGTCGGTTCACCTGCACCGGCATTAGGTTGGAAAAAAATACGTGTGGTTAGAAATGGAAATGGCTATACTTTGCAACATGCCGATATTAATTCAACTACATTTTCAGAAATTCAAATTACCAAGAACGGTGCTTATGAGTTTAATTATGTAAGCTTTCTTTCCGGTGCTGCAACAGTGGAACCTGCACGCACAAGTTGGGATATAGCCTGGACGCACTTTGGTAACACAACTAATTTTGGAAGTGGCCCTGTTCCATATTATTTTCCTGATGTAGTACTACAAAACCGTGTTGGTGTTGAAGCTGTTCAGATTTTAGCAACAACAGAAATTACTTACGAAAATTTTTCAGAAGGGAATTTGACGACACTTGAATTTGGTGCTCAAAATCAACTTAAAATAGGAACGAACTGGCGCGCTTCCGGAGGGCCAAGTGGAGGAGCTACTCTTCGTACCGATCGTTTTTATATAATTAAAGATGCAGACGGTAATTACTACAAGCTTAAGTTTACCGCAATTACTACAGGTGGCGAACGCGGCAGACCTCAAATTGAATATGCACTTGTTAAGCGTGCATCATAAATAATAAGTATTCAAATGGCTGACATGTATTTTGCATGTCAGCCTTCCTCATTATGAAAAAATTAAAGCTCTTTAGAAAAGTTGCCCTTGCAGAAGGCATTTCCTTTCTCCTTTTATTATTGATTGCCATGCCCTTGAAATATTACTTCGGTATGCCAATGGCCGTTAAAGTAGTAGGCTGGGCACATGGTGTTTTGTTTATGGCCTATATCATGCTGGCACTTTCAGTTATAAAAACGATGAAATGGAATTGGTTCAACACACTTGTAGCGCTTGCCGTTTCATTAATACCGGTGGGTACTTTTTGGTTGGATAAATCCTTAAAGAAACGTGAATTGGAATTAACCAATCAAACGATATAGTTCACTTAAATCGCCTTCACCAACTTAAATGGGAACAACAAAATTCCTTTAATCAAACTGAAGACTACATCCAGTGTAAAGCCAACAATTCTGAATGGTAAAAGAATCAGCCAAACAATTGGAAAAAGGAAAAGCATAATCAGCGCAAGCGGCCAGCATAATACCAGTAAGATAAACCAAAGGGCCAGCGAAAGGAATATTCTCATTTCTTGAATCTTATTTTAATTACTCATTATCAAAATCGAGCCAAACGGAAAAATGCCATTTGTAAACTCTTTTTAAGGTTAAGATCAATTAGTCTGCGCAGATATGTACACCCAGCCGAACGAATGTGAACAACAATTTTACTGGGCAAATTTATTCCCATTAAGGGCGCAAATAAGATGGCCAATGCACACACAGTGAAATCTCACTAGCTAACTTTGTTTAGAATAATTCTAAATAATGAGCTGTAATTTTAATATTATCGCGGAGTGCTCCAGAGGCTATATTGGCCAGTGCACGTGCTGCAACGAGTATAATTTTGCCTTCAATAATTTGCTCATCACCTTTTCGGAGGAGCACTTAGCTTGGTTTTTCGATTGGCTCTTGCAAAACCGCGATAACCCCGATTTGTACTTTCCACTCGCCAACGGTCAGGATAGAATTTACCGAAGTCCGCTCGATAACTTCTTCATCACATTCAATTTCAACGAGTTAGAAGAATTGGAAATGCTTTATGGCCAGGTGCAATTGGTTTGGCAAGCCCGGAAAATCGTTAACACAAAGGTGTAACCCACGCCATATCAAGGTATTTCTTCGTCATTAACTTGGATTAATTCTAAATAGTACCTTCATTTGCGATCTATTTAGAAAGAATCTAAACAATGCGATATTTCATTCAACTCACGCTTTTGATTGCAGCGCTATCGGCAAACGGACAGCGTATAGTTACTGCGGGTAGCGCCATTACCGAAACAGTTTGCGCGCTGGGCGATTGTTCAAAAATCGTAGCCTCAGATCGTACCAGCTTGTACCCGACCGAAATTCAAAAACTTCCTTCTATTGGTTATCGCACCAGCATTAGTGCCGAAGGTATTATCAGCCTAAAGCCAACCTTGTTTATAGTGGAAGAAGATTATGTAAAAGCAGAAGTGATTGAACAAATAAAATCGGTAGGGATAAAAGTAGTAGCCATTGAACGCACTTTTTCTTTTGAAGGTACCAGCAACATGATCGAAAAAATTGCGACCACATTAAATCGGTCAGAAGAAGGAAAAAAGCTGATCGCAAAAATTGAAAACGAACTTAGTGAAGCAAAAAAAATAGTTAGTCAATCAGGAACAACACCGCGCGTACTATGTGTATTCAACCGCGATAAGTCGGCATTGAATATAGCCGGCACCCAAACATTTTCTGAAATTTTAAAATATGCAGGTGCTACACCAGCTGTTACCGGTGTGGCTGGTTACAAACCACTAAGTACAGAAACCCTTATCACATCAAAAGCTGATTTCATTCTCATGTTTGAAAATGGAGTGCAAGCTTTAGGTGGTGTAGAAGGTGTGTTGGCAATACCGGGTGTACAACAATTACCAGCCGGAAAGAAGAAACAAATTATCGCCATGGATGGTATCAAGCTTTCCAACTTTGGGCCGCGTTTAGGTGAAGCGGTGAAAGAACTCGCCACGCAACTTCATTCGCCTAAGCTATAACATGATTGCAGCCATTCCATTAAAACAACAGAAAGTAGGCACTGTACTGGGTGTACTCGCGGTTGTGTTGGTGATGGTAATGCTAGTAGCGTTAAGTATTGGTCAGGTTACCATTCCGGTAAAAGACATTGTCATGATCATGTTGTATAAAGCAGGACTTACTGCGCAAGAACCTGATGCAGTATTCGAAACTGTTTTGTGGAGCATTCGCTTGCCACGGATTATAATGACAGTTTTAATTGGTGCGGCATTGGCCATAAGTGGTGCGGCCATGCAAGGATTGTTTCGCAATCCATTGGTTGAACCTGGTTTGATTGGAGTATCAAGCGGTGCAGCATTGGCGGTGGTAGCCCTTGTTGTTTTTGGTAGCGCATTAATTGGCAATTCTGTTTTTGGAACGAGTGTAATGATGCCGGTGGCTGCATTTGTCGGTGGTTTTGCGGCAACCATGTTGGTGATGAAGATCGGTCAACAACTAGGTAAAACAAACATCGCAGTTCTTATTCTGGGTGGGGTGGCCATCAATGCACTGGCTGGAGCGTTAATGGGGCTTGTAATTTTTTATGCCGATGAAAACCAACTTCGCATGTTCACTTTCTGGACGTTAGGTGATTTAGGCGGAGCTACCTGGCAAAAAGTTTTAATCACGGCTCCGGTCTTGATCTTATCAAGTGTGTGGATGTTATCCTATCAGTTTCCACTTAATGCTATTGCCATTGGCGAAGCCGAGGCGTTTCACATGGGTGTGGATGTAGAGCGCGTAAAAAAATCAATTGTGTTTTTTAGTGCACTGGCAGTAGGAGTAAGCGTATCGTTGGCAGGAATAATCGGGTTTATAGGATTAGTAGTTCCACATTTGGTGCGGGTAATTTTTCGTGCCGATAACCGGTTGGTATTACCGGCTTCCTTATTAGGCGGCCCCATCTTGTTATTGCTTTCCGATTTATTGGCTCGCACACTCGTAGCGCCTACCGAACTCCCTATCGGAGTTGTAACGGCTTTAATCGGAGCTCCCTTCTTTATTTTTTTGCTGATAAGAGCAAATCATAAAAATGAATTCAATACACGATGATTGAGGCGAAGCATATCGGATTATCCATAAACGGAAAAACTTTACTGAATGATGTAAATCTTTCGGTACAACCCGGCACGTTTACCGCAATAGCCGGCCCGAATGGCGCAGGCAAAAGTTCATTGCTGAAAATTTTATCGCACGAGTTGACTCATTATAAAGGTGAGGTTCGCATCAATGATGTGATTGCTTCTTCCTATTCAGTGGCACAACTTTCAGCTGTGCGTGCGGTGTTGCCACAACATTCGCATGTTCAATTTCCATTTACGGTAAAGCAAATTGTGGAGATGGGTAGGCAGCACTTTAAAACCACTTCTAAAAATAACGATGCCTTACTGGAGGAAGTAATGGAACTCACCGGTATTGCCGATTGGGCCAATCGCAACTACATTTCGCTTTCGGGTGGTGAGCAACAACGGGTACAACTTGCACGTGTGCTGGCCCAGGTGTGGGATCAGAAAACATTTCCAAGATATGTTCTGCTGGACGAGCCTACATCCAGTCTTGACATCGCCCAGCAACAACTAATTTTCACGCTTGTAAAAAAAGCCTGCGAACGTAACATTGGTGTTCTTGCCATAGTACACGATCTTAATCAGGCTGTACAATTTGCCGATCATTTATACTTTATGCGTAATGGCTCGGTAATCGCGCAAGGCGAATCCAAAGAAGTATTTACAAAA
>DPSB01000286.1:6855-7712 GCA_003537495.1 Cytophagales bacterium
CCATGTACCAATTGCCCGTATATCGTACCTGAAAGAACTACATTATCTAATTTAAAAATTGCATCTGTATGAACGCTGTTGCCGAATCAAAAGCTTCCACATTGCGAGCTGCATGGGAAGGACTGAAAAAATCTAAACCAACCCTTCGCATTCGCGATTGTGCGCAAGAACTTGGTGTAAGTGAAGCCGAGTTGTTAGCCACAACCGTAGGTGATTATTCAACTAAACTGGAAGGCGATTGGACAAAACTTGTTGAGCGATTACCCGAGTTAGGTCGGGTAATGTCGCTTACGCGAAATGAAGGTTGTGTGTTGGAACATAAAGGCCCGTTTCAGAAAATTGAAATTATGGGTCCACCCACACATCGCATGGCAACAGTTATAGGTCCGATTGAAACCCGGGTTTTCTTTTCAGCCTGGAAATTTGGTTTTGCAGTTCGTTTACAAACACCACACGGGTTACAACAAAGCATTCAGATTTTTGATGAGGCAGGAAATGCCGTAACAAAAATTTTTTAGGTTGCAGCTGGCCCGGGCAATAAAGCCGGTAGTAATCAGGAAGCGTTTGATAACCTGGTGAATGATTTTACAGCCGCTGATCAATCCACAGAGATTGCCATTACACCCGTAAGGGAAATTCCCACCAAAGCCATTGCCGATATTGATAAAACCGCGCTGCTTACCGAGTGGGAGAACATGAAAGATACCCATGATTTTTTTGGAATGTTGCGGAAGCACCAGGTAAACCGTTTGGATGCTGTGGTATTATCGGAAGGGAAATCTTCGGAACGAATTCAAAAATCAGCATTAAAAGATATGTTGGAGAGTGCGGCAAAAGATCAATTGCCTATCATGGTG
>DPSB01000287.1 GCA_003537495.1 Cytophagales bacterium
ACCCAGCTGATTGTTTAAAGAACGAGTAAATGAAGCACGAACCACCCAAACGCCCTCTTCAATTTCTCCGCTGGTTTTGTCGCGAAGATTATCTCGATGAGATTGAGGGAGATTTGATGGAAGTTTTCAGCAAACAATCTGAAACCTCTCCACGCAAAGCGAAATGGAATTTTGGTTGGAGTGTGATCAAATATTTTCGGCCAGAGTTTATGAAGTCGTTTAAAACAAGTTACCCGATTAATTCCATTGATATGTTTCGTCATAACTTCCTGATCACCTACCGAACCTTTTTGCGGCAAAAGAATTCGTTCTTAGTCAATCTTAGCGGACTCACCACAGGACTGGTTTGTGCGCTTTTGATTTACTTATGGGTATTCGATGAATTGAACATAGACAAGTTTCACAAGAACGACAGCCGTTTGTTTCGAGTGCTCGAAAACAGATTAACGGCCGAGGGAATCTGGACTTCACGTTCTGCATCTGGCCTTTTGGGCGAAACCCTTACGGCCGAAATGCCAGAAGTTGAATATGCCATAAATGCTTCTTCCATTGAAGCGTATACGCTTTCTATCAATGAAAAAAATTTAAAGGCTAAAGGACAATTTGCAGGCGAGCACTTTTTTAAGATGTTTTCATATGATCTTATTCAAGGCGATGCGAGCAGCGTATTGGCGGATAAGAATACCATTGTAATCAGTAGCGAACTAGCAATTAAATTGTTTAACACCACAGATAATATAGTTGGCAAATCGATTGAGTTCGAACATGAATCCCATTTCCTGGTTTCGGGCGTGTTCCAGAAAATTCCATCACACTCTTCTGAACAATTTGATTTCGTTTGCTCATATGAAAAATATAAAGAAAGCCGCGATTGGCTGAAGTATTGGGCAAACACTGCAACATATGCATTTGTGTTGTTAAAGGATGGTACAGATCCCGCTGCCTTCAATTCCAAAATTGCGGACTATATCAAGCTGAAAACAGAAAATCAGGTTACGCACCGAACTCCTTTTCTGAAGCAGTATTCGCAAGACTATTTGTATGGCCAATACGAAAATGGTGTTCAATCTGGTGGGAGAATAACCTACGTAAAATTATTTTCTACCATCGCCATTTTTATTCTGCTGATTGCCTGCATCAACTTTATGAATTTATCAACAGCTAAAGCAGCACGCAGGGTGAAAGAAGTGGGCATCAAAAAAGCGGTTGGAGCAGGACGCGGAAGTTTGATCGCTCAATATTTTACAGAATCAGTATTGATTAGTGTGTTATCCATGCTTGCAGCTGTTCTTTTAGTTTATCTGATACTTCCCCAATTCAATGAAATTACGGGAAAGCACCTGACACCACAGATTAACTTTAGATTCGTTATGCTCCTTACGGGAATTAGCACGATCACCGGATTGCTTGCAGGAAGTTATCCCGCTCTTTATTTATCGGGCTTCAAACCGGTGGCGGTACTCAAAGGAAAGGTTAACACACTCGTAGCAGAAGTGTGGATAAGAAAAGGGTTGGTTGTATTTCAGTTTGCCTTGTCAGTGATCTTTATTGTATCGGTGGTGGTGGTTTACAAGCAAATGGAATTTTTACAATCCAAACAGCTTGGATATAACAAAGAAAATGTGATTTACTTTCCGTTGGTTGGAGAATTAAAAGAGACTGTAAACCAGGAAACGTTTATTGAAGAGTTAAAGCAAGTTTCTGGCGTAGTAGATGCTTCCAGCATCAGCCACGATTTAACAGGCCATAGCCGTGGTACTTATAAAATTGATTGGGAAGGTAAAAATCCAGACGATCGCACTCAATTTGAAGTCTTTACAGTTAACTATGGATTGTTGGAGATGCTGAATATGGAATTGGCCGGGGGGCGTTTCTTTTCAAAATCATATAATCAAGAAGATACAAAAATCATTTTAAACCAGGCAGCGATTGATTTCATGGGTATGGAAAATCCAGTTGGTAAAACGGTTAAACTCGATCAGGAGATGGAAATAATTGGTGTTGTGAAAGATTTTCACTTTCAATCGCTGCATGAAAACATCAAGCCTGCTTTTTTTATAGTAAACCCATTTGACACCTACTTGCTCATGTGCAAGGTTTCTGCTGGTTCGGAAAAAGACGCGCTTGCTGGCATTGAAAGTTTATATCATAAATTAAATCCCAGGTTCCCATTCGACTTTAAATTTCTGGACGATGAGTACAATGCACAGTATCGCGCAGAGCAGAGAGTTTCTGTACTATCAAAGTACTTTGCCGTAATAGCCATACTTATCTCCTGCTTGGGTCTGTTTGCGTTGGCCGCCTATACCACTGAGAGAAGAACAAAAGAAATCGGTATTCGGAAAGTGTTGGGTGCAAGTGAAGTCGGCATTGTTCATTTGCTTACCAGTGAGTTCTCCAAAATCATGTTTGCCGCCATCTTAATCTCATTGCCGATAAGTTTTGTTTTTACTAAGCAATGGTTGAATGCATTTGCTTACAAGATTAATCTGGAATGGTGGTACTTTATTGGTGCCGGAGTGCTTACACTTATTATTGCGTGGATTACAGTTGCTGCACAGACATTACGTGCTGCATGGGTTA
>DPSB01000625.1 GCA_003537495.1 Cytophagales bacterium
TGGTGTGGTTAATTTTTCTATTGCCAAAGTCGGTAGTAGAGAATGAAAGCCAACTTAAAGAAGCTGCGGAAGAGGCAACGCAAGGTACTGGGCATGCTGCGGTTCCAGAGACCCTTTCAGCCACTATCAAAACCGTGCGCGCCCAGTTTCAATCGAATTCGCCAAATCAAAAAAATGCTATCTTTGCCGACTCTCTGAGAACCCTCTATACGCAAGCTGGTCAGTTTGATAGCGCGGCATGGTTCGCAGGGCAGGCAGCAACGTTCTTTAACACACCCGAAAGTTTTTTGAATGCCGGTAACAGCTATTACGAAGCTTACTCCTTCGCAATGGAACCGGCCAAACAGGAACAACTGGCAGAGCAAACCCGCATGTGGTTAGGCAAAACTATTGAGGCTGATCCAAAAAATCTGGAAGCTAAAACAAAAGTTGCCATGACTTACTTTACATCCAACCCACCCAAAGGTGTGGGGTTGCTGCGTGATGTGCTAACAGAAGATCCAAAAAACGAATTCGCACTTTATAATATGGGCATGTTAGGCATTCAATCCCGACAATACGATCGGGCCATTGAGCGCCTGGAAGAACTAAAAGCGGTTAACCCCAACCATATTCAAGGTGCGCTTATGCTGGGCATTGCCTATCAAAACAAAGGTTTGAAAGACAAGGCACGCCAGCAGTTTGAACTTGTAAAGAAGTTAGATAAGGACCCCGCAGTACAAGCCACTGCAGATTCTTATCTGAAAGATTTAGATAAATAATTGTTTAACCCCTCTCGCGCCAAGCGAGACAAAAACCAAAAGCATTATGCCAAGTGGTAAGAAAAGAAAGAAACACAAAATGGCTACTCACAAACGCAAAAAGCGTTTGAGAAAGAATAGACATAAGAAGAAATAAAAAACCTCACCCCAAACCCCTCTCTCCCGATAGCTATCGGGAAGAGGGGCTTAAGGTCTAAATTTTTAAAGTTTTGAGTAACGAACTTATTATCAGTGCTACTCAGAACGGATGTCGCATAGCTCTTCTTAAAGACAAACAACTTGTTGAATTCCACGAAGACGAAGGTGGAGGCAAGTTTGCAGTAGGTGATATTTACCTGGGCACCGTTAAAAAGGTGGTTCAGGGATTAAACGCAGCGTTTATCGATATCGGGTACGAAAAGGATGCATTTCTGCATTACCTTGATCTTGGCCCGCAATTCAGTTCGCTTCAGAAATTCACTAAACTGGTAAAGTCTAAAAAGATTACCGGAGGCCGGTTGGATAAATTTCAATTAGAGAAAGAAATTGACAAGCATGGCAAAATAGGCCAGCAGCTTTCCAAGGGCCAGCTCATTCCGGTACAGGTAGTTAAAGAACCAATTTCTACCAAAGGCCCGCGACTTTCGTGCGAGTTATCAATTGCCGGACGCTACCTCGTGTTGGTACCCTTCGGCCATGGAGTAAATGTATCCAAGCGCATTTCCAGTAGTGAAGAGCGCAAGCGGCTGCAACGCCTTATCCAATCCATTAAACCCGAGAACTTTGGTGTGATTATTCGCACCGTAGCCGAAGGCAAAGAAGTGGCCGAGTTGGATAAAGATTTGCGCAGCCTGGTTAAAACCTGGGAAGATGGTGTTGCCCGCCTGGTGGATGGCAACCCACGCGATAAAATGATTGGTGAGCTAAGCAAAACCTCATCGGTATTACGCGATGTGCTTAACGAGTCGTTCGACAATGTGCATGTGGACGATAAGAAAATCTTTGAAGAGGTTAAAGGCTACATACACAACATTGCTCCCGAAAAGGAAAAGATTGTAAAGTTCTATTCCGGTAAGGCTAAAATTTTTGAGCACTACGGAATTGAAAAGCAAATTAAGTCGGCCTTTGGACAAACCGTGAGTTTACGCGGTGGTGGTTATCTTATTATAGAACACACCGAAGCGTTACATGTTATTGATGTAAACAGCGGTAACAAATCCAATCGCGAAGAGAACCAGGAAACCACAGCCATGTCGGTAAACATTGAAGCTGCCAAAGAAGTGGCACGTCAATTACGCTTACGCGATATGGGTGGCATTATTGTGGTTGACTTTATAGATATGCGCAATGCTGAGAATAAGCGCGTAATCTATAATGCCATGAAGGAGGCAATGGAACTGGATCGAGCCAAGCATACCGTACTTCCGCTGTCTAAGTTTGGGTTAATGCAGATTACCCGCGAGCGCGTTCGCCCGCAGATGAATATTGTTACCAAAGAAGTTTGCCCTACTTGTAATGGTACCGGCAGTATTGTGGCCAGTATTCTAATTACCGATCAGATAGAACAACATTTAGATCACCTGCTGATTAAACAAAACGAAAGCAACCTGGTGTTGGCATTACATCCTTTCTTGTATGCTTACTACACCAAAGGCATCATTTCCAAGCGCGTGAAATTTTTCTTTAAATACAAGAAGTGGCTAACACTGGTTAAAGACAGTTCGCTGGGTATAACTGAGTTTCACTTTTTGAATAAAGATGGTGAGGAGATTGAGGTGGGGAATAAACCTGCTACCCTGGTAGAAGAAGAATAATATTAAGCCGGGCAACCGGCTTTTTTTATGTTGTCTCAAAAGCATGGTCTGTGTAAGGTTGAGTTGCACACTGAATCAATTCTAAGAATAGCGAGCTTATACCAGAAATAGTATATTTGAATTGTAAATCATGCACCATGTCAACGATTACGATCTATCCCAAGAATAAAGAAGAAGAAAAGGTTTACTTGCAATTAGCCAAGTTGCTAAAAAGTAAGATTAATAGAGAAACAAAAAGCCCATATAAGCCTGCCATTGTTAAAAAGGTGCTTAAGGGAGAAAAAGAGATTAGAGAAGGGAAGGGCACAAAAATCAAGATTGAGAACTTATGGAAATAGTTCTTTCCCCTGAGGCAAAGAAGGATTTAATTTTTTGGAAAAAGTCTGGTAATAAACAGATTCAGAAGAAGATTGAGGAGTTGATTATTGATATACAAGCACATCCATTTTCAGGCATTGGTCAGCCCGAAGCACTTAAGTTCAACCTATCCGGATTCTGGAGTAGAAGAATAAATCGGGAGCATAGAATAATTTACAAAGTTGTTGATGGAGTAATCGAAGTTACTTCACTTAAAGGGCATTATTAGATTCTTCTAACCAATATGTATTAACCACCTTCATTTAGAGGCTAAAAAGGTTTCCATTTTAAACCAGTTATTGATTCTGTACTGCCAACCTGTCATTTTCACTTTTCTGGAATACCATTTGAATTACAGCTAATCATTATTTCTTAAATCAAACGCTGACAAACTATGACCACAACTGCTGAAAAAGGTACCATCTCCATTCATACCGAGAATATTTTTCCCATCATTAAGAAATTCCTGTACTCCGACCACGAAATCTTTTTACGTGAGTTGGTGAGTAATGCCGTGGATGCAACCCAAAAGTTAAAGAAGCTTGCCTCGCTGGGCGATTTTAATGGCGAACTGGGCGACCTTAAAATTGAAGTGAGCTTCGATAAAAAGAATAAGACCATTACCGTTAGCGATAAGGGGCTTGGTATGACTGCCGAAGAAATTAAAAAATACATTAACCAGATTGCCTTTTCCGGAGCTACTGAGTTTGTTGAAAAATTTAAAGACAAAACCGATGCAAAAGATATCATCGGTAAGTTTGGTCTGGGCTTCTACTCCGCTTTTATGGTAGCCGATAATGTAGAGATTGTTTCGAAATCGTTTAAAGAAAATACAGAAGCCGCGCGCTGGTTGTGCGATGGTTCTACCGAATTTGAACTTTCGCCAGCTACAAAAGAAACCCGCGGTACCGATGTAATTCTGCACATCAATGCCGACTCAGAAGAATTTTTAGATGAGTTTCGCTTAAAAGGTATTCTGGAAAAATATTGCAAGTTTCTTCCGGTAGAAATCAAGTTTGGTACGAAGGAGGAAAGCGTTGAAGACGGTGTAGATAAAGATGATAAGCCGAAATATAAAACTGTTACCAGCGATCGTATCATCAATAACCCAGCCCCCATCTGGACAAAAGCCCCGCTGGAATTAAAAGATGAAGACTATCTGAAATTTTACAAAGAACTTTATCCCTTCAGCGAAGATCCACTTTTCTGGATTCATCTGAACGTAGATTATCCCTTTAACCTTACGGGAGTTTTGTACTTCCCGAAAATCAAAAACGATTTTGAGATTCAGCGTAATAAAATTCAACTCTATTCACGGCAGGTATTTATTACCGATGAAGTAAAAGATGTAGTGCCCGACTTTTTAATGCTGTTACATGGCGTGTTGGATTCGCCCGATATTCCGCTCAACGTGTCGCGTAGTTATCTGCAAAGCGATGCCAATGTAAAAAAGATTAGCGCGCACATCACTAAAAAAGTGGCGGATAAGCTGGTGGACATGTTCATTAAAGATCGCGCTGAGTTTGAAAAGAAGTGGGACGACATCAGTGTGTTTGTAAAGTATGGCATCATCAGCGATGAAAAGTTTTATGATAAAGCTAAGGAATTTGCCCTTCTTAAAAATGTTGATAGCAAGTACTTCACCTTTAAGGAATACGAAGAAAAGGTAAAGCCCAACCAAACCGATAAAGATAAAAATGTAGTGTACCTCTACACCACCAATACCGATAAGCAACATGCCTTTATCGAGATTGCCAAAAACCGGGCTTACGATGTACTGGTGTTGGATGGTATGCTCGATAGTCACTTCATCAATCACCTGGAACAAAAACTGGAAAAGACACAGTTGAAACGCGTGGACAGTGAAACCATCGACAAACTGATTGCCAAAGATGAAAAGGTAGCAAGTGTGTTAAGCAAAGAGGAGGAAGAAACGGTGAAGAAAGTTTTTGAAACCGCCATCAACAACACCAACATGACGGTTGCAGTAGAATCGCTTTCGCCTGATGATCTGCCTGTAACCATTACCCTAAGCGAATGGATGCGCAGAATGAAAGACATGCAAAAAACCGGAGGCGGTGGTGGCATGTATGGTTTTATGGGTGCTATGCCCGATAGTTATAATGTTGCCATCAACGGCAACCACGCATTGGTACAAAAAATTCTGAAAGCCGAAAGTGACGATCAGAAAACCAAACTGGCAAAACAGGTTTATGATTTAGCATTGCTTTCGCAGAACCTGCTTACTGGTGCCGATCTTACTAATTTTATTAAGAGAAGTGTGGAGTTGGTAGGTTAAAGGTTTTTTAAAGGTTGATAACCTTGCTGTCCAGAATCAAAAAGGTTGTCAACCTGCTAAAACCTTGAAATAAAATTTTCCTAACTTCGTTTTATCTTTCCGATGAAACGAAGTTTTTTATTCATAGCAATACTGGCAGGAAGTAGTGCCTGGGCTCAGGTACAACCCAACGTACAGGAAGGCCAGTTTACATTCGATACCGATAAGCCTTTTACTTTACTGGAACTGGATCAGAACGAAGAGCCCATTCCTACCAAAAAGAAAAAGCCAAAACGTAAAGTGTTTTATGGTATTAAAACCAAAAAGGCATTTACGCGTAAGGGCTTTGGCGATAAAATGACAGTTGAGTTATTCTATGTTTTAAAAAAACCAGATAAACCAACCGGCTTTGCACGCGATGTGTATTGGTACGATTTTACACGAAAGGAATTGCGCAAAACTAGTGTAAGTGCATTTGACGTGAAGAAAGGTGTATTGGCACACGGCCCGTACAAAAGAATAGTAGGTGAGAATGTAATTGAAGAAGGTATCTTCTTTAAAGGAACGAAACACGGTCGCTGGATGCGCTACGACCGGCAAGACCTGGTGGAAGACAAAGAGAAATACTACAAAGGTTGGCCAAAGGAATCGCTTGTTACCTATTACGATCCCAACGAAAGAAAAAAACTGAAAGAAATTACACCCATCGAATACGGTGAGAAGGAAGGTTACTACTATTACTTCCATGAAAATGGCCAGATAGCTGTGGTGGGTGAATACCATTGGGGCGAACGCGTAAACGATTGGATTGAAAATTACCCGAGCGGCAAACGCAAACGCATAATCGCTTACCCGAAAGAACCCTTCGAAAAAGAAATTCGCCCCTATGTACGCAAAGAGTGGGACGAAAAAGGGAAAGAGATTTATTCGAAGTAAAATATTTTTCCCAAACCCTGATTATATTGTGCAATCTAAAACGATTGATTTTAATTCGAGCATTCCATCACTTAATTCAATAGCTTGCTCCTCAAGCTTGGCTGCAAATTTTCCTTTGCTTAACTTTTTATTGTTTTTTAAGTGATTTCCATAATACCAACCAACCAAGTAAATCCCTACTGTTGATTTGTAAGTATTTAAATAGCGTTTCTTCAACTGACTCTCCATGGCTATCTCAACATCGGCATGCGTACATTTCTTGGTTTCAATGACTAGTGTTATTTTATCTTGATTTGGTTGATTAGAAATTGCTTGAACAAGTAAATCCGTCCTCTCACCCTTACCTTTGGTGCTGCTTCTTTTGATTTCTACTTCTCTGTTTATTATTATGTTTCTACCAGATAAATCATATTCTAAATGCATTTTCACAAAATCTGAAAGAGAGTTCTCATCTTTGGGCTCGTAACCTTTTGATGTTTTATTCCAAAGAAAAAAAGCAGATGGGTTTTCTCCTTGAAGTTTCTTATCAAGTCTATCCAGGGACTCTATAATTACATCTGAAAGCTCTTTTTCATTCCGAATTACTCTCATTTTTCCGTCATTGAAAATGAACTGCAAATCCCGAGGTGATATTGGAATCCATGTATTCCTTCTCATAAATTCAGCCGCACTAACTAACCACCACTTAAAATCCTCGTCATTGCAAAACCGAGTACTTACCTTTTTCAGTGAATTAACTGATTCTATTGAGCCCTCTTCAATCAACGATCGAACTAACTCATATCTATATGTTACAACATGATCTCGATCCGCTGGGCTGTAGATGGTAGCGTGTATAGGGTCTTCCTTTTTTGGAAAATTTAACAAAATCCAAATCAAAAGATCCGCACGCTGTTCCGCTGTTAGTTGACTTATCTGATGTTTATAGCGTGATTCCGAATTTGTAATAGATTGTATGAATATTTTCTTAGAAAGTTCAGGTCCCTTATGAGCTAACGCGCAATATTTACTCCATTCATCTTGCTTTATGTACTCAAATAGTTTTGCTCCACAAAAAATTGCAAGTCTCTCTCTTTTTGGGCTGTTTCTATTTTCGAAAAGAGCTCTGACTTCTTTCCATGCAAACTTTCTCGCTACTAACTCGGATTGCTGAAATAGTATGCTTAACAAATAATCAGAGTCATCTAGACTTGATTCTGTAATGAGTTTAATTAGCTTTTTACCAAAAGTAGGATCAAGTATAAATTGAATCTTACGGAGATTATAAATGGAATTTCTTCTGAATAAGTGCTGAATCTGCAAGATTAATGAATCATCAAATGATTGCTGACCAGCTAATCGACACCTTGTCAATATTTCTTGTTGTATTGTGCTAAGTTCGTTCTTAAAATCGCTTAATGAACAATAGATAATAGTTTCGTGCCATTGAACCCAAAATTTATCTGGCAAAGATGAAATAAAATCAGGCTCAAACCTGCTGACAAAAACGATCGCGCAGTATCCACTTAATTCTCGCCTATCATACTCAGATGTAAAAGTCCATGAAGAATTTGGAGTGTATTCTTGCAGATACCTTTTTGAAAAGATAAGGATTCTTTCCGAAAAATCATTTTCGAAAGCGCTCCAATACTTATGCTTAGTTATGTCAAATTCAAAGTCGTTTGCATCACTCAAAAAATGTATAAATTTCCACCATTCAGCTATCTCCCCACTCTCAATTTTTGTAATCTGTTCTCTAATTTTTCGAATTAAAGACTCTTGCATACGCTCCTCTCTTGTGCGTTTTACAATTTTTTGTACCGGCCTTTGGTAAAAAGCCTTTAAATCTTTTGCATCCTTTGAGTCAAGTTCAATTGGCCCAAACCAATACTTGTTGGATTTAATCTCATCAAATCGAGTAGCTATTTCTAGGAATTGGACACATTCTTTTGCATTACTAAGATCTAGAATTAATTTAAGAACATTAACAATTACTAGCTGAGTACTTCGCTCATTCGAAGTTTCAAAGTACTCAACAAGCCAATCCCAATCATTAGAGTCAATAAGCTGCCCACCATGAGATGAAGTGAGTTGGTGTATGAATAAGTTTGAGTCCCAACTTTCAATTAAGCTTTTAGAAATCAGGCGTCTCTCGTTGATATTATCAGGTCTTGTAAATTGAAAATGATGCTTTAGACAAAGTTTGATACATTTAACAACAGAGATCAATATGTTTCCTGTTTCCAAGTGATGGTAGGCGCGTTCAAGAATTTTAATTCTCAGGCGTTCAAATGGACTAAGCGAGTTTCTTGTTATAAAGTCGACATCCCAATTACTAATAAATTCTACAGCTATATCAAGATTACAATCTGGAATAGACTCATTTAACGTATCTAAGAAACCTTTGTAGGAGCCATAGAGACTATCTCTCTTAATTGGTGTAAGACTTTTAAGGACATCCTTAATTGAAAGCATCTCTGGGTAAAGAGCCTTCAATGCGGCTCCTTTAATTTCATCATCTGTATCATCATTGTTTTCTTCAATTGCGAAGGGGATCAGCATTGATAAGGTCTTTCTTTTTTTAGTCGATGTTAATGCCTCCAATGCTTGTTTTCTTAGATAGGTAGAAATAGTTTTATCCCTTAAAATTAATA
>DPSB01000579.1 GCA_003537495.1 Cytophagales bacterium
TCGGGTTCCCATAATTAAATCCCCCGCCGCTTTACCATTTAATTCAAATAAACAAAGATGGCCCGGTTCCCCGAGCCATTTTCAAATTGAGTTTGCATTATTGAAATTAATCGGCTCGCTTTAACCAGAACTCGCCTTCAAATACATGTGGAATATCCGACACGCAGGAATTTGCAGGGGCAGGTTCATAAAGAGTGCCTGAAAAGAAACCACGTACATTGCCCATGGTTTTGTTTTCGTACGTGATAAACGTAACCGACACTTCACTACAATGTAAATCTTCATTACAGTTTTGGTTTACCTGCGTACGGGTAGTATAGCCAAGCGAGTAGTATTTTTGTCCCATACCAAGTTGAAAAGAAACATCATCGTTACCTTGCTGATACAAACACTTTAGTGAATGTGTCCCCTCAGCGGGGTTTGTTACCTCAAGTGCAAACCCGGTTGCCAATGTACTACCGTTTTGAACGAATGTTCCGGCAAGGGCTACTCCATTGTTTCCATTGGTGCCGCAATTAGCAATGCTGATATTGTTGGGATCGGGTGGAATGGAGCCATTAAATCCATATTGATAGTATTCATGTGTTGTACCGTCAATTTTCACCAGCAGGTATAGATCGGAATCAACTATAGATATGCTGGAAGTAACCGTGTACGATGTTGTTTGCCCCCGTGCATTTTTTCCTTCAAGATGAACTGACACGGCTACCGGGTTTACTGATGGTTTGGCATTTGGCGCTTTATAGGTGGCCGTACTTTTTGAGGCATTAAGCGATCCGTTAGGATTTGACACCGGTGCAGAAACACCGTTAAGCGACCAACCTGTAATACGGAAGTCTACTAATTGTTCTTCATTTGGAGCAATGGGGGTTAACGGCTGCAATACATCTACCGTTGGATCAATAGGTACTAACGGAGCGAGATCATCTTCAGTTTGAGGTTGATCGCGAGAAAAGCCACTGAGTTTTAGCCCGACAGAATTTCCCTTTAACACAGTTTTGGAAGCAGGGTCTAATTTTAAATCGATAAACCGCCCCAATGCCCAATCGCTGAAGTGAGTGGTAGTAATGGAAACGGTTTTTGCAGTTGTATTTATTTCACTTTTTAGTGCGGCATTCCACGTGCCATTATTTGCTTGCGTAATAACCCACAGAAAATCTTCTTCAGAATTTTCCAGTACTTGCTGCGTATAAGCAAAAGTTAATGTTACCGGGTTGTTGAAAGGTAATACCTTCGGGTGAAAGCCTGTAACCCTTGCCTAAACCCAATGGCCCTTCATTACTGATAGGTTGAATGGAAATAGTAGTGTTTGCAGTTAATGCTCCTGCCGGAACAGTAACGGTTAATCTTCCATCGGTCGATGTAAGCGAACCGCCCGTAGTGCCGATAATTGCAGTAATCGCAGTTCCTTGTGCCGTTCCCTTTTCGGTAACGATTGGTTTGCTAACAATACCTGGTTCATCGTTACCGCAGGCTATGCAAAGCACTAAGGTAGCAATGCATGTTAGTGTTTGTAATTTTTTTAGTGTTTGCATGTTTTGATTAACGTTTATGAACTGCATTGTTGCTGATGTAAAGCATGGTGGAGTTTTTTTCAGGATCTTGTGATACTGCTCCTGTGAACGAACGTTTTATTAAACGACCATCGCTGTATGTTAACACCAATGAGAAATCTATGATTTGGTAGGTGCCTGTACCCGGACTGTTTTGTGGTTCAGCATTCGGGTAAATAAAATTTGTAACCCAAAGTCCACGGTCGGTAAACGTACCATCAGAATTTAATGTAAGCACCGGACGCGCACCAGATTCATCCAACCAAGGATCGCTTGTATTGGAGTAGGTAGTCCATGAACCACTTAAACGAAGGTTATCTTTTACAATACACCGATAAAATTTGTACGTGTACCCTTCGCGTGTAAGCGTATTTATGTCAGTCCACTCGAACGTATACGAAGTGTAGGGTGTGCTGGCATCAATTGTTCTTCCTGTAACTGTATAAGTTCCCAGTGTGTAGGTTAACAGTTCACTCTCGGTAATGCCATCTAAGCCTGCACGCGGAAGATCGTCAATCAAATAACCTTCACCATCAAATACAATCCAACGTACATTGTTAAAGCCAGAACCACCGGTGGCACTAAAGCTCATCCAAACACCTCCTAACGTGGCCGTATTAAATTCTGACTCATCTTCATCCGCACCACATCCATTCATTACGATAAAAGCCACTAGCAGACATCCGGTAAGCATGATTTTTTGTAGTTTCATAAGGATTTATTTAATCCATAAAACTACCGTCTGGTTACGTTCTGGTAAATCCTGTAAAAAGGGGATTTTTAAAAAGTACTCAACTTAAAAATGGATAGATAATAAAAATGAATCAACGAATTTGTCAATCAAAAAATTAGCCAACGATCTCTCATTGGCTAATTGAATAATTGATGAATTTATCAAATCAGATCACCCATTCATCGAAGTTAAAAACTCTTCGTTGTTGCGAGTGCCTTTCATTTTATTTTGCAGGAATTCCATCGCCTCAACCGAATTCATATCAGCCATAAACTTGCGCAGTATCCATACGCGTTGCAGTTCTTCTTCTTTCATCAACAAATCTTCGCGTCTGGTGCCGGAAGCTGGTACATCAATAGCCGGATAAACCCTGCGGTTGGAAAGCTTGCGATCCAACTGCAATTCCATGTTTCCGGTTCCTTTAAATTCTTCAAAGATTACTTCGTCCATCTTCGAACCGGTATCAATCAATGCTGTAGCGATGATGGTAAGCGAACCACCGTTCTCAATTTTACGCGCTGCACCAAAGAAACGTTTTGGTTTATGTAATGCATTCGCATCCACACCACCCGATAGAATTTTTCCGGATGAAGGCACAACCGTATTGTATGCGCGAGCCAAACGTGTTATCGAATCCAACAGGATAACCACATCGTGGCCACACTCGGTCATGCGCTTGGCTTTCTCCAATACAATGGAAGCAACTTTTACATGGCGCTCTGCTTGTTCATCGAAGGTAGAAGCAATTACTTCAGCCTTTACGCTGCGGGCCATGTCGGTAACTTCTTCCGGACGTTCGTCTATCAATAACACGATCAGGTAAACTTCCGGATGATTTTCTGCAATAGCGTTGGCAATGTTTTTCAGCAAAACAGTTTTACCGGTTTTAGGCTGGGCCACAATCATACCGCGTTGTCCTTTACCAATAGGCGAGAACAAATCGAGAATGCGGGTAGAAAGATTATCGTGCGTAGTACTGAGTTTTAGTTTTTGTTCGGGAAATAATGGAGTAAGGTATTCGAACGCCACGCGGTCGCGGATTTCTTCGGTTGTCTTACCATTAATGCTATCCACCTTAATCAAGGCAAAATACTTTTCACCTTCTTTTGGCGGACGAATTTGTCCTTTTACAGTATCGCCTGTTTTCAAACCAAATAATTTGATTTGTGAGGGCGACACATAAATATCATCAGGACTGGCTAAGTAGTTGTAATCGCTTGAGCGGAGGAAACCGTAACCATCCTGCATAATTTCCAAAACTCCCTCGTTGCTTACTACGCCATCAAAGTCGCGAATGAAATTCTCCTTGCGCTGATGATGTTGGTTTTGATTTGGATGTTGATTGGGATTAGGATTCTGGTTTCGCTGGAATGGTTTTTCCTCAGGTTGTTCTTTAGGAGTTTCGGTAACAGGTTGCTCCTGCTCGTTGGTATTTTCAAAGCTGATGGTGCTTTGATTTACTTCCAGATCTAGGTTTTGCAGCATCTCTTCGCTGCTCTGTTCCTTCTCTTGTGGTTTTTGATTTTCGGTAGAAACATTCTCGCGCTTACGGGGGCGCATTTTGCGCTCGGCAGGTTCGTTTGTTTTGGTAGGTTTCGGCTCTCCGCTTACAGCTTGCTGATCGAGGATTTTGTAGATCAGATCTTGCTTGGCTAGTTTTTTGGCGTTCTTTACGCCCATACCTTCAGCAATATCTTTCAATTCAGAAAGCAGCCTGTCATTCAGGTCATCAATTGTGTACATGTGAGTTTAAAAAAGGATTAGTAATAAAACAGTATTTATACGGTGTGGTCTAAACAGACCAGAGGTAAAAACGCATTTAGGATCGATTCGAAAAAGGAACAGTAAACTTAGGGTTATCTATATTCGGATGGCCGATGGGGCCTGAATGATGATGCAAGTATAAGCCAAAATTGAATATTATCAAATTGCATGAAATAATTATTGGCTAATTTTGCCCCTCAATAAAACGGAATATGTTAACACTCCAAACACTGCGCGAGCAACCTCAGCAAATTATAAGCGGGTTGGCCAAGCGTAATTTTAAAGATGCAGAAAACCTGGTAACACAGGTGTTGGAAATAGATAAGCAGCGCAGGGAAACGCAGACTTCATTAGATGCGATTAAGGCAAACCTGAATGCAGATTCAAAAAGGATTGGCGAGTTGATGAAAGCTGGCAAAGCCGATGAGGCAACTGAGCTTCGTGCGTTAGTTGGTGCCAGTAAAGATAAAGTGAAATCACTTGAAGATAGCCTTACTGATTTTGAAAAGCAGCAGCAAGACATACTTTATAAAATCCCCAACGTGCCGGCAGCGAAAGTTCCGGCTGGTAAAAGTGCAGAAGATAATATCAATGTACACGAACACGGCACAATCCCCACGCTGCATGCCGATGCCTTACCCCATTGGGAGTTGATAAAGAAATACGACATCATTGATTTTGATCTGGGTGTAAAAATTGCAGGTGCTGGTTTTCCGGTGTATAAAGGCAAAGGTGCCCGCCTGCAACGTGCGCTTATTAATTTCTTTTTGAACGAAGCGGAAGCTGCGGGTTACAAAGAAATACAACCACCCATTGTAGTGAATGAAGCCAGTGGTTACGGTACTGGTCAGCTTCCCGATAAGGAAGGGCAAATGTATTTTGTAAATGAAGATGGCTTGTATTTAATTCCAACAGCCGAAGTACCCATTACCAATTTATACCGCGATGTAATTCTTGCCGAAGAAGAGTTGCCGGTAAAGAA
The DNA here is from genome assembly GCA_003537495.1 of Cytophagales bacterium. GTDB lineage: Bacteria > Bacteroidota > Bacteroidia > Cytophagales > Cyclobacteriaceae > ELB16-189. The sequence goes on from DPSB01000579.1 coordinate 5,033, forward strand.
TGCCGGTTATACACCATGCTTCCGCAGAGAAGCTGGTAGCTGGGGTGCGCACGTACGCGGACTAAATCGCCTGCATCAATTCGATAAAGTGGAGATTGTACAAATTACAAAGCCGGAAGATTCTTATGCCACATTAGATATAATGTGTGCCCACGTACAAGGCTTACTCGAAAAACTGGAGTTGCCCTATCGCAAGTTATTGTTATGTGGTGGCGATATGGGTTTTAATTCTGCACTTACGTACGATATGGAAGTTTTTTCTGCGGCACAACAACGGTGGTTGGAGGTAAGTTCAGTGAGTAACTTCGAAACGTTTCAGGCTAACCGCTTGAAGCTTCGTTATAAAAACAAAGAGGGCAAAACACAATTGCTGCATACCCTTAATGGTAGTGCCTTAGCGCTTCCGCGGATTTTAGCCGCCATTCTTGAAAACAACCAGACACCGGAAGGAATTAAGATTCCAAAAGTGTTGGTGCCATATGCAGGGTTTGAATGGATTTAGTTTTCGCGGGCCTCATCCCGGTAAAGCGTATCTATTAAATAAAAATTGCGAACCTATCAGCAACAGTACGTACTACACATCTTCTT
>DPSB01000201.1:0-182 GCA_003537495.1 Cytophagales bacterium
AATTCCTATCCGAAAGGCTAAAAATGTTTAGGGTCTCCAAAAGGAGGATAAAGGCTTAGTAACTTTTATTTGAACTATAATACATTTTAAACTTTAACTGGAATTTTCAAACATGGCAAAAGAAACATTCGACCGCTCGAAACCGCACGTAAACATCGGTACCATTGGTCACGTTGACCACG
>DPSB01000201.1:442-1037 GCA_003537495.1 Cytophagales bacterium
GGTCACGTTGACCACGGTAAAACTACCTTAACAGCTGCTATTACTCAGGTACTTTCTAAGAAAGGACTGGCTGCAGTTCGCGACTTCTCTTCAATTGACAATGCTCCTGAAGAAAAAGAACGCGGTATTACAATCAACACTTCGCACGTTGAGTATGCTACAGACAAAAGACACTACGCACACGTAGACTGTCCGGGTCACGCTGACTATGTAAAAAACATGGTTACAGGTGCTGCCCAGATGGACGGTGCTATTCTAGTGGTAGCTGCAACGGATGGCCCTATGCCACAAACCCGCGAGCACATCCTATTGTCTCGTCAGGTAGGTGTACCTGCACTTGTTGTATTTATGAACAAAGTTGACTTGGTTGATGATGCAGAATTGCTTGACCTGGTTGAAATGGAAGTGCGTGAATTAATGACGGCTTATAATTTCCCTGGTGATACTATGCCTGTTATCAGAGGCTCAGCCTTGGGTGCATTAAATGGCGAACCTAAGTGGGTTGCTAAAGTAGAAGAATTGATGGAAGCGGTTGATAACCACATTCCAATCCCTACTCGCCTGGTTGATAAAGATTTCTTGATGCCTGTTGAAG
>DPSB01000201.1:1297-4298 GCA_003537495.1 Cytophagales bacterium
TCTTGATGCCTGTTGAAGACGTATTCTCTATTACTGGTCGTGGTACTGTTGCTACTGGCCGTATTGAGCGTGGCGTTATTAAAACTGGTGACCCGGTTCAAATTTTAGGTATGGGTGCTGAGAACCTTACTTCTACCATTACAGGTGTGGAGATGTTCCGTAAAATTCTTGACAGAGGCGAAGCTGGTGACAACGTAGGTTTGTTGTTGCGTGGTATTGAAAAGGAGCAAATCTGCCGCGGTATGGTTATTTGCAAGCCTAACTCTGTAACACCTCACGCTAAATTTAAGGCCGAAGTGTACGTACTTTCTAAAGAAGAAGGTGGTCGTCACACACCATTCTTTAACAAATACCGTCCTCAGTTCTACTTCCGTACTACGGACGTAACAGGCGAGTGTAAACTTCCTACTGGTATCGAAATGGTTATGCCTGGCGATAACGTTACCATCGAAGTTGAGCTTATCAACAAGATTGCAATGGAAAAAGGTCTTCGTTTCGCTATCCGCGAAGGTGGCCGTACGGTAGGTTCAGGTCAGGTAACTGAGATTTTGGACTAAGACTCAGTTTAGCCTTTTTACTTAACCGTAAAAGAGCTAATCATCTGATAATCAAATAAAAAGCGTTTCTGAGATTTTTCTTAGAAACGCTTTTGTTTTCTTTTACCCTTCTTCTACCTTTGCAGTCCTTTTGAATTGGCGGTTTTGGTTCGGCAAGGCAGAGGGTCTCATACAGACGGGTGTAGTTCAAGGGTAGAATAGCGGTCTCCAAAACCGTTGATGGGAGTTCGAATCTCTCCACCCGTGCAAATAAGGGAGTGGAGAAAAAAGAGTTTTAAGTCACGGTCTTAAAACTCGAGAAATTAAGAACCGTGAAAAATTTAAAATGGATGGAAAAAGTTAAGAACTATATTCTGGAGTCCATTGACGAAATCCGCAACAAGGTTTCGTGGCCAAAATTTAATGAGTTGCAGAGCAGCGCCATTTTGGTGTTGGTTGCTTCATTAATTTTTGCGCTCATAATTGGTGTTATCGACCTTGGGTTCAATAATGCTTTGTCTTGGTTTTATCGCGAATTCTAATCCGAAAAACCCATGGCAGAGTTAAAATGGTATGTGTTGCGCGTAATCAGCGGCCAGGAAAAGAAGGTAAAGTCTTATCTGGAAACTGAAATCGAACGGTCTAAACTGGTGGAATTTATTCCACAGGTGTTAATTCCGAGCGAAAAGGTGTATGAAATGCGCAATGGCAAAAAGCGGGTTCGCGAAAGAAATTTCTTTCCCGGATATGTTTTGGTGTCGGCCGATCTTTCAAATGGTGAGGCATTTCATACCGTGAATAATATTCCAGGTGTGATTGGCTTTTTAGGAACCAATGGTTCCAGTGCCACATCAAAAGAACCGGTAGCACTTCGCCAGTCTGAAGTAAATCGGATACTGGGTAAGGTAGATGAGGTTGATCAGTTTGAAGAGAAACTGGAAACACCGTTTATCAAAGGCGAATCAGTAAAAGTAATGGATGGTCCATTCAGTGGTTTTACAGGTTCGGTTGAAGAAATTTTTGAAGACAAGAAGAAACTCAATGTAATGGTGAAAATCTTCGGACGAAACACCCCGGTTGAGTTAAGTTATATGCAAGTAGAAAAAGTAGACTAGTAATACAATGGCTAAGGAAGTAACCGGTTATTTGAAATTGCAGGTAAAAGGTGGTCAGGCAAACCCTGCACCTCCAATTGGTCCAGCGCTGGGTTCAAAAGGTTTGAACATCATGGACTTCTGCAAACAGTTCAACGCACGCTCACAGGATAAGCAAGGACAGGTTTTGCCTGTATTGATTACCATCTATAACGATAAGTCTTTCGACTTTGTGATTAAAACTCCTCCTGCAGCAGTGCTGATTATGGAGGCGATTAAACTTCAGAAAGGTTCTAAAGAACCCAACCGTGCTAAGGTAGGTGCAATTTCATGGGATCAGATCAAAAAGATCGCTGAATTAAAAATGCCCGACCTGAATGCATTTAAAGTAGAATCTGCAATGAAAATGATTGCAGGTACTGCACGTAGTATGGGAGTAACAGTAAGTGGCAACGCCCCCTGGGATAAATAATTAAGAAATGGCAAAGTTGACTAAAAACAGAAAGGCGGCAATCGCCAAGCATAATCTGGAGAAGGAATATTCTCTGGAAGACGCAGCCAAAGTATTGAAGGAAATTACCTTCACCAAGTTCGATGCATCGGTTGATGTGGATATCCGTCTGGGCGTTGATCCAAAGAAATCCGATCAGATGGTGAGAGGCGTGGTGTCTTTACCGCATGGCTTAGGAAAGGTAGTGCGCGTATTGGTTTTGTGTACTCCTGATAAAGCTCAGGAAGCAAAAGATGCCGGTGCCGAACACGTTGGTTTAGATGATTATATCCAGAAGGTTGAGGCCGGCTGGACAGATATTGATGTAATTATTACCATGCCTACTGTTATGGCTAAGGTTGGTAAATTAGGTAAGGTACTTGGCCCACGCGGCTTAATGCCTAACCCGAAGTCGGGAACAGTTACCCTTGAAGTTGGAAAAGCAGTGAAAGAAGTAAAGGCGGGTAAGGTTGACTTCAAAATTGATAAACAAGGAATTATTCACGCCAGTGTAGGTAAGGCTTCCTTCAGCGCAGACAAGATTAAAGACAATGCTGCTGAACTTATAAACACGGTGGTTAAGTTAAAGCCAGCTTCATCGAAGGGTACATACATTCAAAGTATCTCCCTGTCTTCCACGATGAGTCCTGGAATAATAGTGGATAAGAATTCGGTTGTATAGGTCTAAAAAATAAAAGCAATGACCAGGGAAGAAAAAGGGCAAATTATTGAAGAGTTGGCTGAGAAGTTTTCTCAGAACAACCACTTTTATATTACCGATGCTTCCGGTCTGACTGTTGCGCAAATCAATGCGTTTCGCAGACTGTGTTTCAAGGCAGGCGTGGAGTACCGTGTTTATAAAAACACGCTTATCCGCAAAG
>DPSB01000390.1 GCA_003537495.1 Cytophagales bacterium
AACTTTATGTGCGCGATCCGGGTAGCAGTCGCAAACGGGAAGAGCGCCAGCCCGAACAAATTTTAGATACCACACATTTTAAAGTGGTGATGAATGGCAGCCAGGTTTTTAAACATGCTGTGGTTCGCTTTATGGAAGTGATCAACGAGGCTCTTTCTGCTAACGGGATAAAAAAAGAAGAAATTGATTTGTTGGTACCACATCAGGCCAACCTTCGCATCAGCCAATTTATTCAACAGAAAATGGAATTGCCCGACTCAAAAGTATACAACAACATTATGCGTTACGGCAACACAACAGCTGCGTCAATCCCCATTGCCATGAGTGAAGCCTGGGCAGAAGGAAAGCTGAAAGAAAATGACGTAATTTGTTTGGCTGCCTTTGGAAGCGGGTTTACGTGGGCATCGGCTTTGATTCGTTGGTAATTCGAATCAATAAATATTAAATCCGAAATTTTGAATCGCACCAATGAAGACAACCGCCTATAACCCCAGCTCGCTTGAAGTAGATTTTGCCAACGCTTTGTTTATTCTTCAAAAAGAAATTCAAAAGCATCTGCAAGACAATGAGATTATTCATGTTGAGCCTAATCTAACACGCGACAATCCAACCGTGCGGTTCAACCTGTTGGATAAAGATGGCGACCCACATGAAATTGTAATTCGCATTGTTCAGATTCCAGATAAATTCTAAAACCAGCAATCATGTCCATACTCATTATTGTAGTATGTATTGCGTTGCTCGTGGTGTTGATCTCCTATTTTAAAGTAAACGCATTTCTTTCCTTCCTCCTTGTTTCTATTCTGGCAGGTTTACTGTTAGGTATAGAGGTTTCCAAAATCAGCAGTTCGGTACAAAAAGGCGTGGGCGATATGCTCGGCTCATTGGTAATTGTAGTGATTGCCGGAGCCATGTTAGGCAAATTAGTAGCTGATAGCGGAGCCGCTCAACGTATTTCGAGTGGACTCACCAAAATTTTTGGTGAAAAAAACCTGCAGTGGGCATTGATGACAACAGGCTTTGTAATCGGTATTCCATTGTTCTATAATGTGGGCTTTGTATTGGTATTTCCGTTGATTGCATCAATTGTTTATCGCTATAAACTTCCCGCTGTATATATCGGTTTACCGATGATGGCCGCGCTTTCGGTAACACATGGCTTTCTTCCACCTCATCCATCGCCTACAGCATTAGTGGCTCAGTTTGGCGCACACATGGGCACTACTTTATTGTATGGATTTGCCATAGCAATTCCCACTGTATTGATTGCCGGTTTACTTTATTCCAAAACCTTAAAGGGAATTAATGCCAACCTGATCAAAACATTTCAGTCGGAGGGCTTGCCCGAAGATAAATTACCAGGCTTAGGCAATAGTTTATTCTCGGCTTTGCTTCCAGTAATATTTTTAACTGCAACTACATTAGTAAATCCTTATGTAAATGAAAGTTCTTCATTTAAACCAATCCTTACTTTCTTAAGCGATCCGGCTATTGTAATGCTCATCTCGTTGGTAGTAGCTACGTTCTCATTGGGGATTTTGCGTGGCACTCAAATGAAACACATCATGAACACCTATGGCGATGCCCTAAAAGATGTGAGTATGATCTTATTGATTATGGGCGGTGCCGGTGGCTTGAAACAGGTTTTGATGGACAGCGGCATCAGCAATGAAATTGCTTCTTTACTTGATGGCATCAACGCGCATCCTTTGGTACTGGGTTGGATTATCGCCTGCATCATTCGTGTTTGTGTAGGCTCCGCTACTGTAGCTGGCCTTACTGCTGCGGGCATCATGTTACCTTTTATTGGTCGACCCGATGTCGATCCAAACCTGATGGTACTTTCTATTGGTGCCGGAAGTTTAATGTTCTCGCACGTAAACGATGCCGGCTTTTGGCTGTTTAAAGAATACTTTAATCTCAGCATCCGCGATACGGTAAGGTCATGGTCGGTAATGGAAACCATTGTTGCCGTGTGCGGATTGATTGGTGTGATGGCAATAAATGCTTTTCTGAATTAATTCTTTATGGATAATCTTACTCCCGACCAGCGCTTTGCGCAACTTAACCTAACACTACCACCAGCCCCTACTCCACTTGGTGTGTATAAACCATTCTTGATTGTAGATAAGTTTGTTTATGTATCGGGGCATGGCACAGTGAAAGAAGATAAAAGTTTAATCATTGGAAAAGTGGGTGTTCACTTTAATGCCGATGAAGCGAAACTTGCTGCTCAACAAGTAGGACTTGCCATTCTGGCAACACTTAAAGCAAACCTTGGAAGTTTAAATAAAATCAAACGTGTAATAAAAGTATTGGGAATGGTGAATGCCGTGCCGGAGTTTGAACGCCATCCATTCGTTATTAACGGCTGCAGCGAATTGTTTGCAAAAGTATGGGGCCCTGATAATGGTGTGGGTGTGCGCAGCGCAGTTGGCATGGGTTCGTTACCCGATAATATTCCGGTAGAAATTGAAGCAAGGTTTGAATTAGTGTAAAACCAAGTCCATAGTCGACAGTCCATAGTTGTAACTGCTATCGACCATAAAACTATGGACTATCGACCAAAACGACTATGGACAAGTCTTATTTAATAAAAAACATAACCGAACTAGACTCCCCCGCCCTCGCAGTCTATCCTGATCGTGTAAAACAGAACATTAAAATCCTACAACAGTTTGTACCAGATGTAAACCAGTTGCGGCCACACGTAAAAACCAATAAAACTCCGGAGGTCTGTCAACTCATGATGGATGCCGGCATTCGGAAATTTAAGTGTGCAACCATTGCCGAAGGTGAAATGCTGGCTTCGATTGGCGCGCCTGATGTATTGCTGGCTTATCAACCGGTTGGGCCGCGTGGTGTTAGATTTGCTCAACTCATTAAAAAATTTCCAGCTACACAGTTTGCTTGTTTGATTGATAATGAAGCTACTGCTCAGGAACTCGATGCTCTTGCGAATGCAAATAATCTCACCATCCGCATCTTTCTCGATTTAAATGTGGGTATGAGTCGTACGGGCATTCAACCTGAAAATGCCTTGCCACTGTTTTTGTTTTGCAAATCCTTAAAAGGACTAAACCTGGTTGGCTTACACGCTTACGATGGTCACCATCGCGATGCCGATCTGGACGTGCGAACAAAAGGCTGCGATGCCGGGTTTGAACGCGTTTCAAAACTTAAGCAGACTATAGCAGCACAAACCGGAGTTGATGCAACTATTGTTACGAGTGGCAATACAACCATCTCCATTCATAGCAAAAGAAAAAATATTGAAGTAAGTCCGGGAACTTTTATTTTTTGGGATTATGGCTATCACAAACAATTTGCCGAGCAACCCTTTGTATTTGGTGCGTTATTGATTACACGCATCATTTCAAAGCCCGATGATGAAACTTTGTGCATAGATCTGGGACACAAAGCCGTTGCTTCCGAAAATCCATTAAACAACCGAGTCTACTTCTTAAATGCTCCTGAACAACAAGCCGCTGGCCATAGCGAAGAACACCTTATTTTGAAAGCTCCCAAAGACAATGCATACAAAGTTGGCGATGTGTTATATGGTGTCCCTTTCCACATCTGCCCTACTGTCGCCCTTCACGAAACTTTAGCTGTGGTTGAAAATAATACAGTAACGAAGCATTGGAATGTGGTGGCGAGGAAAAGAAAAATTACTATCTGAATCTTAGTCGATAGTCAATAGTCCTTAGTCGATAGTAATCACTACTTTGCTAACTATAGACTAATGGCTATTTACTAAAGACTATGGACTATTAAACCAACAAAAGAATGTCAACTTTCATTGTCGATGCTCATTTAGATCTCAGCATGAATGCGATGGAATGGAATCGTGATTTACGCAAACCCATTTCAGAAATCCGGCAACGCGAAAAAAATCTGACTGATAAACCTGATCGTGGTAAGGGTGTTGTGAGCTTTGAAGAACTCCGTAAAGGAAACATTGGACTGGTTGTAGCAACACAAATCGCACGATATGTTGCCCCCGATAATCCATTGCCTGGCTGGCACTCGCCTGAACAAGCGTGGGCTCATACACAAGCGCAACGTGCATGGTATGCTGAAATGGAACGCGCAGGTGAACTAAAGGCAATCACAAATCTGGCATCACTTGAAACCCATTTAAAAGATTGGTCGCCCGAAAAACCGATCGGTTATATTTTAAGTCTGGAAGGTGCCGACTCATTGGTTACTCTCAATCATTTAGAGATTGCTTATCAATACGGCTTGCGCGCCATTGGCCCTGCGCATTACGGCCCTGGCAGGTATGCACAAGGCACCGATGCCACCGGTGGAATTGGTTCTAAAGGAAAAGAGTTGTTGAAAGAAATGGAACGACTCAACATTATTCTGGATGCAACACACTTATGCGATGATTCCTTCTGGCAAGCAATGGATAATTTTAATGGTGCCGTTTGGGCCAGTCATAATAACTGCCGAGTGTTGGTGAATCACAATCGCCAGTTTAGCGATGAGCAGCTTAAAGAATTAATTAAACGCGGTGCTGTAATTGGTGGCGTAATGGATGCGTGGATGTTGGTGCCCAATTGGGTGCGGGGTAAATCAACTCCACAAAGCATGAATTGCAGTTTGGAAAAATTGCTTGATAATTACGATCACATCTGTCAATTAGCGGGTAATTCCCTTCACATTGGTATTGGTTCAGATTTAGATGGCGCTTTTGGTAAAGAACAATGCCCTACCGATATAGAAACCATTGCCGATCTTCAAAAAATTTCCACCCTTTTATCGCAAAGGGGTTATAACAAACAAGACATTGAAAATGTAATGCATGGCAATTGGCTGCGGTTTTTGAGAAGAGTTTGGGCAACCACATGAATTTGTAACTACTATTTTCAAATAATATTCCCAACCAGAGCGGTTAGTTTTCGTACCTTTCATTGTTGAACCGTGAGATTATGAAAATCTGGAAGAAAAAATTGGTGGTAGCTGTATTGATTTTGGGTGGTGCTGTGGCATTCTCATTTACATCACCAGCAGAACGCTACTTCGAAATAGCCAAAAACCTCGACATTTTCGCATCCCTATTCAAGGAAGTGAATGCCATGTATGTGGATGAAATCAATCCCAATAAAACCATTCGCACTGGCATTGATGCCATGCTCGAATCACTCGATCCCTACACCAACTTTATTTCAGAAGATCAGGTAGAAGATTTTCGTACGCTTAACACCGGGCAATATGGTGGCATTGGAGCGGTAACTCGCCCAATTGGAAAACGCACCGTTGTTACCATGGTGTACGAAAACTATCCGGCCTATAAAAGTGGATTGCGCATTGGCGATGAAGTACTAAAAATAAATGGACTTGAATTGGCAAGACTTACTTCCGAAGAAGCCAACCATATTATGCGCGGCCAGGTAGGCACACCTGTAAATCTTACCGTGAAAAGAATTGGTGTAGAAAAATTAATTGAACTAGAGTTTAAACGCGAGAAAATAAAAATCAGCAATGTTCCATATTTCGGAATGTTATCAACCGATGTGGGTTACATTCAACTTACCGAATTTACACCCGATGCCGGCAAGGAGGTAAAGAATGCACTCGTAAGCCTGAAAGAAAAAGGTGCAAAGTATTTGATACTCGACCTGCGCAACAATGGTGGTGGTCTGCTGCACGAAGCCGTTAATATCTGCAACCTATTCATCCCGAAAGGAAAAAAGGTGGTTGACACAAAAGGTAAAGTAGAAGAAAACAACATCACGTACGAAACGCTCAACCCGCCCGTTGATCTCGATATTCCGGTAACGGTATTAATCAATCGCGGCAGTGCTTCCGCTTCTGAAATTGTGGCCGGTACTTTACAGGATTACGATCGGGGAATAATTTTAGGTGAACGCTCATTCGGCAAAGGTTTGGTGCAAGTACCTCGTTTGTTATCGTACAACTCGCAAGTAAAAATTACAACCGCTAAATACTACACACCCACGGGCCGATGCATTCAGGTGTTGGATTATACACACCGCAGAGAAGATGGTAGTGTAGCTTCTATTCCTGATTCTTTGAAACAAGAGTTTCGTACTACACATGGTCGCAAAGTTTATGATGGTGGTGGCATTGACCCCGATATTGCGGTTCCGGTAATGGAGGATGCTACCATAACACAAGTTGTATTTCTGAAAGGATTTATTTTTGATTTCGCCACGGAGTATGCGCACCAGCATACTACCCTACCCGATCCACGTTCATTTTCACTTACCGACAAAGAGTACGGAGATTTTGTAGCTTGGATGAAAACGAAAGATTACTCTTTTCAATCCCCTATTGAAACCGAGTTGGAGGAATTGATTGCAGAAGCAACCAAAGAAAAATCGTATGATGAACTGAAAGCAAATATTGATCAGATTCAAGCTCGACTGAAAGAACTACGCAAGAATGAACTGATTAATCATAAAGATGCGATCAAAACTCTTCTGGAACGTGAAATTGCTTCGCGATACTACTTTGAACGGGGTGCTGTGGAAACCGGCTTCAAGAATGACAAAGAAATTAAGGCGGCAATGGATGTAATGCGTAATCAGGCCGAGTACAAACGCATCCTTAAAATCTGATGCAGCCTAATCTCTTACGCAAAAAATTTTTACGGCCACTCATTTTTGTGGCCGTTCTTTTTGGAATAACCTTTTTGCTAGATTCATGTATTCAATTCAGAATGAGTAAATCTGAGATTGATACTTACTTTGAACATAAAAATCCGAAGGCTGAATTAAAAAGTTATTATGTAGGTAATCGCAGACAAACCTACCTGATTAATGGCGACTCGCTAAAGCCGTTGGTAATCTTTGTTCACGGCTCACCAGGTTCGCTTAGTGCATTCATCGATTTTTTGGCTGATACAACCTTGTTAAAATCGGTTCGGATGATTAGTGTAGACCGACCAGGTTTTGGTAGCGCCAACTTTGGATATGCCGAACCATCGCTTGAAAAACAAGCCGCACTATTAAAACCAATTTTACAGGTGCATAAAAATAATCAGCCCATTTATTTAGTCGGACATTCGCTTGGTGGCCCTCTAATAGCACAAATGGCGTTGGACTACCCA
>DPSB01000559.1 GCA_003537495.1 Cytophagales bacterium
AATCTTGTTGCAATTCTTTTTAAATGTGGTGGCGTTTGGAATGACTGTTCAGGAATCAACTGAAGCACCTAATCTCAACTCCGATCAGCTCTGGCTTTCGCTGGGTGGTGAAGACCGCAAGCCTAAGTATGGTAATATCTTATTACACGAAAGCACACCTTTTTATGTGCGCAAGGAACTACAAGGAATGGGTTACAGATTACGATTTGACGATCGTACCAGCGGCCCTATAAATGCCATCTATTTTGATTGGGAACATGGAAGTTTCTGGGGCGGTTCCAGTAATCATGGTGAGGATTATGGGATAGGGTGGTAGTGATGTTCGTAAATCAGGAGTAAGTTACCAGTTTCCTGTTTCCAGAAAATATGTTGAAATCTGGGTAGTCTGATTAACCTGATTCAAAAACTGAAATAAGTAAACAGGAATCCGGCAACTGGTAACCGGAAACTATTAAACGTTAATACTCATTATACTCTCATGCGAGAGCGGCTTGTTTACGTATTGTTTTACGTTCAGGTACTTTTTAGATTTATTAAAGTCCTGCGGATTGATAGATGAAGTAAGCATTACAATCTTACATTTCTTTTTAACCAGTGCTCCAAATTTTTCAAACTCATCCAGAAACTGAAAGCCATCCATTAAAGGCATATCAATATCCAGAAAGATCAGATCGGGCAACACTTTATCGGCCACCTCAAGTTTTTCGATGTTGCGCAAAAACTCGATTGCACTTTTAGCGCCCGTGTGTGTATAGATATGTTGTGTAATAGCTGCCGCTTCAATCATCTTTTGATTGATCAGATTGTCGATCTCATTGTCATCAATGAGCATTACGATGCGGTATTTGGGTTCAGCCATGGTTTATTATAAATGATAGATTCTAAAGATAACCTTATTACAACTTTTTTGCAACCCGAAACTACACGTCAAACTTAATGCCTTGTGCCAGTGGCAATGAGTTTCCGAAGTTGATGGTGTTGGTTTGTCTGCGCATATAAGCCTTCCAGGAGTCAGAACCTGATTCGCGTCCACCACCAGTCTCTTTTTCACCACCAAATGCGCCTCCTATTTCCGCACCCGAGGTTCCGATGTTAACGTTTGCAATACCACAATCCGACCCGGCATGCGACAGAAATTTCTCCATCTCTTGCATGCGTGTAGTCATAATTGCCGATGAAAGTCCCTGCTTCACTCCGTTCTGATAGCCAATGGCTTCGTCCAGCGTTTTATATTTTATCAGATATAAAATGGGCGCAAACGTTTCGTGTTGAACAATTTCAAATTCGTTTTTTACTTCGGCAATAGCGGGCTTTACATAACACCCCGATTCAAAACCTTTGCCCTTTAAAACACCACCCGGCACCACAAATTTTCCACCTTGTTGTTTTACTTGTTGCAAAGCATTGCGATAAGCTTTAACAGCAAGTGCATCAATCAGCGGTCCGACATGATTGTATTGATCCAATGGATTGCCAATGCTTAATTGTTTATAGGCTTGTTTCAATTTTTCTTTTACCGCTTCATACACACTTTCGTGGATGATGAGCCTGCGGGTAGTAGTGCAGCGTTGACCAGCCGTGCCCACCGCACCAAACACCGCTCCACGAATAGCCATTTCAAGATTAGCGTGTTCAGAAATAATGATGGCATTGTTACCACCCAACTCCAACAACGCACGGCCCAGGCGTTCGGCAACTGTTTTACCAACGGCTTTACCCATGCGCGTGCTGCCCGTTGCCGATACAAGTGGAATCTGTTCGTGTGCTGATAACTGTTGCCCTATTTTATAATCGCCATTTACAATACAGCTAACACCTTCGGGTACACCATTCTTTTTAAAGACTGTATTGACAATGTTCTGGCACGCTATTGCACATAACGGAGTTTTTTCAGATGGTTTCCAAATACAGGTATCGCCACACACCCAGGCAATCATGGCATTCCAAGACCATACCGCTACCGGAAAATTGAATGCTGAGATAATTCCCACCACACCCAATGGATGATATTGTTCATACATTCTATGTTGCGGGCGTTCAGAATGCATGGTTAGTCCGTGCAATTGCCGCGACAAGCCCACGGCAAAATCGCAGATGTCAATCATCTCCTGTACTTCGCCTAACCCTTCCTGATACGACTTGCCCATTTCGTACGAAACAAGTTTACCCAAAGGCTCTTTGTATTTTCGCAAGGCCTCACCAATCTGTCTTACAATTTCTCCACGTTTGGGCCCGGGCACCAATCGCCATTCCAGAAATGCGTTGTGTGCTTGTTTCACCACTTTATCGAAAGCAACATCATCAGTAGCCAATACGGAACCTATCAATTTACCATCGACTGGTGAGTAGGAAGAAATTGCTTTGCCTTTGGAGCGAAGCCACTTTTGGCCGGTTGAAGTTCCGGGGTTTGTTTTTTTTAGACCAAGTTTCGCAAGGGCCTCTGAGATGCCGAAGTTTTTCATAGGTAGAAGTGTATGATGTAAAACTAAGAAGTTTACCACTCCATCCCAACGGTTTGCTTTTCACCATGCAGCAATCCTTCTATCAATACACCGCCTTTTTTCATTTCCATGGCTCGATTTAAATCTTTCACGTTATCAATAGCCACTTTATCAATGTGTGTAATAATCAGTTCTTCTTTAATTCCGGCTGTTTTCCATTTGCCCGGTTCTAATTTTTTCACCCGCACACCACCATCCAGATTTAATTCATTCAATTTGGAATACGATACATCTTCAAAGTATGCGCCCTCGATTTCATATCGCACTTCGCGTTCACGCACGTCTTCCGATCCTTCAAAGTTTTTTAGTTTAGATAGTACTTCTTTCTCTACTCCATTGCGAATAAACTTTACCGTTACAGATTGTCCGGGGCGTTTGCGTGCTACCCATTCCTGAAGCTCTGAAACTCCGGCCACGGAATGATTATCAATCGCAACGATAACATCGCCCGATTCAAGACCTGATGCTTCGGCTGCGCTACCTTTGTTTACAAATCGTACAAATACTCCTTGCACTACATTCAGATTTTGATTGTCGGCCAGGTCGGCTGTGACATCGGCTATCTGCACACCCAGCAAACCGCGTTGTACGGCTCCGAACTCAAGCAGATCGTCCATAATTTTTTTTACCAGGCTAACCGGTATAGCAAACGAATAGCCATTATAATTTCCGGTTGCGGTAGCAATGGCTGAGTTAATGCCAATCAATTCGCCTTTCAGATTTACCAACGCACCTCCGCTGTTGCCGGGGTTAACGGCAGCATCGGTTTGTATGAAAGATTCTACTTGTAAATTATTTCTATCGCCTAGTATACCAATGTTTCGGGCCTTGGCACTTACTATACCCGCTGTTACGGTTGAATTAAGGTCAAACGGATTGCCGATGGCCAGCACCCACTCGCCCGTAATAATGTTATCGGAGTTACCATACTTTACGAATGGAAGATTATGCGCTTTGATTTTAAGCAGGGCCAGATCGGTAGTGGGATCTTGTCCTACAAGTTTGGCAAAAAAGCGTTGGTTGTTATTCAATACAACTTCTATTGAGTTGGCATCTTCAATTACATGATGGTTGGTAACAATGTAGCCATCATCAGAAATAATTACACCCGAACCCGATGATTGTGCATGTGGATTGAGGTATTGTTCCAGCGCATTAATGCTGAATCGGCCTCCGCCATGGATAGTACGAATGTGTACTACTGCTGGTGTAACTAATTTGGCCGCACTTTCGAAGTTGATGGGAGCAATGTTCCGGTAACGAACAGAATCAACTGAATAATTGGTAAGCTTCAGATTCTGGCGTTCTTCAATAGAATTATAGGTTGGGCCAGCATCAAAATATTTCAAGGTAAAAATGGAACCGGTAATGGCTCCAATAAATGCCGAACAGGCAACCAACAGAATTAATAACGAACGCTTCATAACCGTCTCTCTTTATGGTAAGGTACAGCTAAAGCCATAAACAGAAGAGAAGAAATGATATTTTTTTAACTGCCTTCGATAACGCTACAAAAAAAGCGTCCCTCCGTTACCGAAGGGACGCAACCTAACCTAACCCCACTTTCTGATTTAGCCGACTTTAATTGTCTGCTTCAATACTTTTTTCTCGTCTTTCGGAATGGTTATTTCCAGAATGCCGTTGTTATACTTTGCATTGCTTTTGGAAGCATCAACATTTTCGGGAAGTGTGAACGAGCGACTGAAAGAACCATAATGCGTTTCGATAGCGTGGTAGTTCTTTTCTTTCTTTTCGTCCGAAAATTTACGTTCACCACTTACAACAAGGTGATTGTCGTTTACTTCAATATTGAAGTCTTCTTTATTGAGACCGGGTACTGCCAGGTGCACTTCGTAAGCAGTTGCTGATTCAACTACATCGGTCTTCGGTATAAAAGTAGAACCACCAGCACGGGTGATGGAATCGTTCAGGAACCTGTCTACCAAAGCACTAAATGATGTTGGTACAAACTCGTTGGTGTTATAACGGATGATGCTCATAATTTTAATTTTTTAAGGTTTAACATGTGTTTTAAACTCACACAAACCTCTTTAGGGAAAAGTATGCCGATGGGATTTTGATTAATTTTTTAAGACTATTTGTCTGATTTCAATCAAAAATAAGTCATAAGTCGGCCATTATGTCTATTTTTTTGAGTATGCTTTCTTAAAAATTGACAGTTGACAAATCTATTCCCATTGTCAATTGCCTCTTTGACAATTGTCAACTAAGTTAAATCCGTGCCTGATAAGTATAGAGTTGATAATACCGGCCTTGCGTGGCGATCAGCTCATCGTGGGTGCCGCGTTCTTGAATCTGCCCGGTTTCAATTACCAGTATTTGATTAGCCTGCCGGATGGTGCTCAACCGATGAGCAATTACAAATGTGGTGCGGCCTTGCATCAATGTTTTTAAACTTTCCTGAATAAAGCTTTCGCTTTCGGTATCCAGGTTTGAAGATGCTTCATCTAAAATCAAAATGCGCGGGTTTGCAAGAATAGCCCGCGCAATAGCAATACGTTGTCGTTGCCCACCTGAAAGTTTTACACCACGTTCACCAATAACAGTGTCCAGTCCTTTTTCAAAGCGATCGGTAAACTCATTTACAAAAGCTGCTTTTACAGATTGTTGTAATTCTTCTTCCGTGGCATTTGGCCTTGGAAATAAAATGTTTTCGCGAATGGTACCA
>DPSB01000479.1 GCA_003537495.1 Cytophagales bacterium
TGGTGGTTCGCGACCTGTGGCCACCAACGATTCGGAAGAAGCTCGTAAGCTAAACCGCAGGGTAGAGTTCAGGATTGTAAGGAATTAATTTTGTTAAATGCTGAGATTACTGTGGCTTCAACGCCAGCGGTAGAGTAAACCAGAAGTGACTGCCCTTGCCAACAGTGCTGCTTGCGCCAATTATACCATTATTCATTTCGATATAATGTTTACTTAACATCAGGCCAAGCCCAGTGCCGGTTTCATTTCCCGTACCTTGTTGGCTAGCGGTTGGTGACATGAAAAGTTCAGAAAGCTTTTTTTCATCAATACCTACTCCAAAATCAAGCACCGATATTTTTACATTATTATCAGGTTCGATTGTAGTTTGAATTTGTATCGACTCGTTTTGTCTGCTAAACTTAATTGCATTTGAGATCAGATTTCGGATTACAATCTTAACCATTTCCTTATCGGCCTTTACTTCTACCGGATTTAAGAAGTCGCTTTGTAGCCCAATATTTTTTAGATCGGCCATTGGCCTGAGAAGTGCTAATGTTTGATTGATGGTTTCCGATAGTTCGAACGAAGTTATTTGTAATTCCGTTTTGGCCATCTGACTACGCGCCCAAAGCAAGAGGTCATCGGTAAAATCAATAACCTGAGTAACTTTAACACTGATTTGCTTTATGAGAAAAGAAATTTCTTCTGCGGTAATCGTTTTATGTTCAAATAAATGCAGTACTCCTTTTAAGGAGTTTAATGGCCCCCGTACATCATGAGCCACAATAGAAAGAAGCCGGTTTCTAAACTCACCCATTGCTTCTAATTCTTTATTAGTTTTTTTTCGAAGTCGATTATCGCGATACAATATAAACGCTACTAAAACTGTAAATAGAAGTCCCAAACTAGTCAAGTATATCCACGCATTTCGCTTGGCAATATTTGTATCATTGGTGGCCTTAAGTTCTATTACCTGTTGATCATACTTGAATTGCTCCTCCAGCCGCACAATCTTTTCTTTTGATTCATTACTATTAATACTATCGGTATAAACCTTGAATTGTTCAAAATGGTATAGGGCTTCTTTGTATTGGCCCGTTTGCGTATAAATGTTCTTTAACGTTTCGTTAATCTTCTTAAGATACCAAATACTATTAACTTGCTGGGCATATACCAATGCTTCTTTAGCGTACTTTAATGACGTTTTAAAATCCTTCATATGAAAGTAACACCAGGCTATGCCATCCAGGTTATTTGCCAATTCCATGTTATCACCAACAAGTTTTTGAGTTTCAAAGGCTTCTTGAAAGTATTTCAAGGCCGCTTCATAATTACCTTGGTTAACGTAAATAGCAGCAATACTTGACAGATTCAATCCTATACTGAATTTTAAATCTTCCTCTTGGCTAATGCTCATAGATTGTTGATAGGCAGCTAACGCATCACTATAGCGTTGTTGATCCACATAGATGTGCCCGATATTGGTTAACGCAAGTGCAATTGTCTGTTTTCGAACAATAGACTTTGCTATGGCAATACATTTTTCATAATTGGTTAGCGCTTCTTCTAAGTTACGCTGATAATAATAAACCATAGCCATCGTGTTGTAATTGCCCGATTGTAAAATCTTGTTATCGGTTTCCATAGCTAGCTTTTGCGATTGTTGGGCATGGCTGATGGACTCAGGATATTTCCCCAAATAAGAATATAGTTTTCCTAAGGAATGATAAAATAACGTAAGCTTCTGCTTGTTGCCTGTTTTGCGGGCCAGTTGCAAACCCTCCTGCAGTTTTTCTGTAGCCTCCAGATTTTCGCCATTTAACTCTAACACATAAGCTAAATGTTCCAGGGCCTCTATCTGCCCATTCAGGTAGTTAAGTTGTTTGCTTAAATGGTATGTTAGTTGGCCAATGGCATTAATAGAATCTAGTTGTGATTCGTCTAATTCAAAACCAAGTGAATTAAGTAACTTTACATAAGTTGTATCAGGGGTAAAGCCAACGGATGCCTCTTTGCCATTAATTAGTTGAAGAAGACTATCAGCTTTTTGTGATTGTGCCTTGAAAGTAAGGCTGAAAAATAACAGACCAACTAAAAACCAACTACCCATAATTTAAAGATACTTAAATTTATAAATTACAGTCTAAACGATTTAAACAAATAATGCCGTGTGTTTCAAATAAGCGGATCTATTATAGTATAGCACAAGCTGAAGATGCGCTAATATCGGCTTACATTCTGTTTGACTATAGAAAGGGTACTGGCCCGATAGCTTTTTATAAGTGCGATGACTGTGGTAATTATCATCTCACCTCGCGCGGTACAATGAATGCACGATTAGCCGAGGCGATAGCAAACGGTACAATTCAAAAGCAAAAGACTGCAGCCAGTTGGCACAAGAAATTTAAAAAGTAGCAATAAAAAGTCCCGCATTGAGCGGGACTTTTCGCATCAGTAATGAATAAATTACTTGGCGTTCTTACCAATCAATTTAGCCAAGTCGAACATAGACACTTGGTTCTTGCCAGCGAAAACTACTTTCAGTTTTTCATCAGCATTGATCATTCGTCTGTTCTTAGAATCCTGCAAGCCGTTCTTCTTAATGTAAGCCCACAACTTCTTGATGATCTCCGTGCGGGGAACGGGTTTGCTTCCGATAACAGCACCCAATGCTGCGTTAGGAGTTAGTGCAACCATGAATGCAGCATTAGGCTTGCGAGCCGACTTCTTCTTTACGGCTTTTTTCACAACCTTCTTCGCTGCTTTCTTAGCAGGTTTCTTAGCAGCTTTTTTTGCTGCCTTCTTTACTTTTTTTGCCATAGCAATAAATAGTGTTTAGTGGTTTCTTCCAGCGTATTTTGTAGATGACTGGAATTGGGCTCAAATGTAATAAGTTATCTGAATTATTATGCAACTGTTAAGAAATTCTCATAGGGGAAACACCAGCATCAACTATTGTTTTATCTTTCACTTATGAAACGAATACATGCACTTGAGTGGGAAGATTTAAGATGGTTTCCAACTGCGTGGCGCGACTATGGCACCAGCTATTTGCAGTTCATTGCTACCCGATTTGATATCTACAAATCAATTGTTCCCATACTCGAAAAAGGACTTCGTGCCAATGGTAAAAGTGAGTGGCTCGACTGCGCATCGGGTGGGGGTGGTGGGTTGGTTAACCTCTTCAAGACTATTGTAAAAAGTAATCCCAATGTGTCGCTTACACTATCAGATTTGTTTCCGAACGCAAAGGCATTTGCTCAAACCAGTGTGATTGATTCAGAAAGAATAAGTTTTGAATCTCAATCAGTTGACGCTACTCAATTACCCCAACACTTGAAACAAAAGTTTCGCACTATGTTTGGTGCATTTCATCACATGAGGGAAGACATGGCGAGTAAAATTCTACAACAAGCAGTAGATGATAAAGCTCCCATTGCCATCTTCGAGCCGCTGTCGCGCAACGCTGCGGCTTTCATTTCCATGCTCTTTGTTCCGCTTAATGTCTGGTTGTTTACACCCTTTATCAGACCTGTACGTTGGCAGGTATTACCCTTCATTTACCTTATCCCCATTATACCACTTTACATCCTGTGGGATGGCGTGGCCAGCATCCTGAGAATGTACTCCAAACCCGAGTTGGAGGCGCTGGTTAAGGGCTTAAAAAATTCTGAAAATTTTTTCTGGGAAATAGGCGAAACCGGCTCCGGCCCTATGAAAGTCACCTATTTATATGGGGAGCCGAAGAACTAAAATCCCTTCGCGGTATCATCACCACGCGTGTTATCGGCACCAGCTTCCAACTTGCCATCGGGTAAAACAAGTATCGCATCCACGCGACCAATTGCTCTGCGCGGTGTAATGGTATGGCCCATGTTTACCAATGTTAAACTATCTTCTTTTGAAAAGGTACCCGTCTCAGGAATGATTACATCGGGTAACCATTGCGCGTGGATGCGTTTGGCATTTACCGCCTCTTGCATGCGCATATCGTGTTCTACCACATTTAGAATTACCTGAAATACTGAGGTAATAATAGTTGATCCACCGGGTGTACCCACCACCATAAACAATCTACCATCTTTTTCTACAATAGTAGGCGTCATCGCGCTAAGCATGCGTTTATTAGGCTCAATCTTATTGGCTTCGGCACCCAGCACACCAAACATGTTGGGCACTCCGGGCTTGGAACTGAAATCGTCCATTTCATTATTCAAAAAGAAACCCGAACCACCTACCACTACATGCGAACCAAACCAACCATTGATAGTAGTGGTTACGGATACAGCATTACCAAAAGGATCAACAATAGAGTAATGCGTTGTTTCCTCCGATTCATAACCTGCAATTGTACCTTCCCTTACTTCGGCACTGGGCGTTGCCTTATCGGGATTATAGGTGCTCATGCGCTCATCGTTATACTGATCGTCCATCATCTGCTTCAATGGAACTTTGTAAAAATCAGGATCACCAAGGTAAATCGAACGATCGGCATAAACCCTGCGCTCGGCTTCCGTCATTAAATGAATAGTGGCAACTGAATTATGGCCCCATTGTTTAATCGGGTAGGGCTCTACCGATTTTAACAACTGCACCAAACAAACACCACCGCTCGAGGATGGCGGCATGGAAATAATTTTATAGTCTTTGTAACTAGCCACAATCGGTTCGCGCCAGGTGGCCTCATAATTTTTAAGGTCTTCCAAAGTAATGAGCCCTTTACCGCGTTCCATTTCTGCTGCAATGTTTTCAGCTGTTACACCTTCATAAAATCCTGCGCGACCATTATCGCGAATCAATTCCAGTGTATGAGCCAAATCAATCCACTTAATGGAATCGCCAGCCTTCCACGAATCGCGCAGCAAAAACTCAGGCATTACGGTGTTGTACTTCTTCAGGTCTTCCTGCATTTCATTAAACCAGTTGGCTTCGCGTTCGGTAAGTGTAAATCCATTCCGGGCAAGATCAATGGCAGGTTGCATCAAATCCTTCCACGGAAGTGTACCATACTTCTTGTGCGCTTCTACCATACCGGCAACCGAACCGGGAACCCCGGAGGCAAGATGACCTTGCGTACTGAGATCGGGAATTACATTGCCAGCCGAATCGAGGTACATATTAGTGGTAGCTGCTGCGGGAGCTTTCTCTCTGAAATCCAACGTAGCAGTGGTTCCGTCTTTTAATCGAACAACCATAAAACCACCACCACCAATATTACCCGCTGCCGGAAATACAACAGCCAATGCGAAATGAGTAGCAATAGCGGCATCAACGGCATTACCACCTTGCTTCATAATATCAACACCCACCTGCGAAGCCAGCTCGTGAGCCGATACGACCATAGCCGAATCGGTTACAAGGCCAATTACTTTTTCTTTACGCGATCCACATGCAAGGAATAAAACAGCCAATAGTAGAACAAAGATGCGCTTCATAGAGCAGGAGGTTGGTTTTATGGGGTTAAATGTATTACTTCCGAGCGAAGATTACCATGAGCCTGCGAAAAGAAAAAGCCGCCCGATTAAAACTTAGTGTGTTGGATCACACCATTAAACTTATCGGCAAGAAATCATTCGATGATTTATATGTAGAAGAGATATGTTCTAAAGTGAAGATATCGAAAGTAACATTGTTCAAATACTTTCCGCAGAAAGAAGATATTCTGCTTTATTACTTTCGGATTTGGTGTTTGAAGCGGGCTGTAGATTTTCGGGATAAGCCAAAAGAAGGGGTAGCCGGCATTACATACCTGTTTGATAAACTTGCCGAAGAGTGTGAGATACATCCGGGCATTATCCTGAGTTTATTTGCATACCTGGCCGATTTAAAACGACCGCCCAAACCGTTTCCGGTAAAAGCCGAAGAGAAGAAGTTAATTTTTCCGGAGATAAAAGATATTCATCTGGTAGAAATTCAATCTTTGGACCAGATGTTTGAGAAGTTTACGTTGGAAGCCATCTTTAAAAAAGAAATTACCAAAACAGCTTCCACGCGCGACCTTACAAATCTACTCAGTACAATTTTTTACGGATCGGTGGTTACAGCCCACATGTTGCAACTAAATCCGGTAAAGTTTTTCTTCCGCAGAAATATTGAGATGGTGTTGAAGGGACTTCAATAGGCATTTGGGACATTAGTTATTAGGCATTGGTTATTGACTTCAAAAAATGAAGAAAGAAATTTGCACCAACTACTAATGCCAAATTTCCTAATACCTAATACTATTTCATCCGCACCATCTTGGTACGTTTCCGTTCAAACATCCGGATGTGGCGGTTGCCGATAGGAATATCAATCCGGTAACGATTGCCTTTTGCCCAAACTTTGTGGGTGCGGGGTTTTACTACTTTCTGCGATTGCTTGCTCTTGTCAAACAAACTGCATGACGAGACCAGGATTGTAATGAGAAGAATAAAGAATCCGCGCTTCATTGGTTTTAACCGAACTCTAAAATTAACTTTTTATTTTAATTCGAGATCGGTAATTTCAAAACATGGAACCTGGAAAATTTTATGAAACACTTAGCGTAGCAATCACCGACTTGAAGAAACGCGGCTACATACATGATTTTAATCTACACCCGGAGTGGATTGAATGCCCACCACTCAACCTTCAGCTTAAACCCACTGAGTTTCATGTGGACGAAGTGCATCGGTTTGAAGGCATGACTAATCCCGATGATAGTTCAATATTGATGGCCATTCAATCTTCAACCGGAATAAAAGGATTGCTCGTAGATGCCTATGGTGCCTATAGCGATTCACTAAGTGCAGAAATGATTCAACAGCTTAAAATTGATAACCGAACAGCCTGTTAAATTCAGAAGCAACACTCCACCTTTCAACTTAATCAAACTATGAAAAATTCATCACGCAGAAAGTTTATTCAGAAAACTGCTTTGGCATCGTTAGGGTTGGCCGCCTTTCCTATGACTTCATTTGCCCGCACCACAGGCATAGCCGCCAATGATAAAATAAATGTTGGGGTTATTGGTGTAAACGGCATGGGCTGGTCTGATTTGACTTCGTTTATGAAAAT
Organism: Cytophagales bacterium; assembly: GCA_003537495.1. Lineage (GTDB taxonomy): Bacteria > Bacteroidota > Bacteroidia > Cytophagales > Cyclobacteriaceae > ELB16-189. The sequence goes on from DPSB01000479.1 coordinate 7,021, forward strand.
TCCAGAAGTAAACGTGGTAGGCCTTTGCGATGTAGATGATAATGTATTGAACTACCGCAAGTACGAGTTGGCAAAAAATGGAATTCAAACCAAGACCTATGCCGACTATCGGAAACTACTCGACAATAAAGATATCGATGTTGTGATTATCGGCACCCCCGATCATTGGCATTGTTTACAAATGGTTGAAGCATGCGAGGCCGGCAAGGATGTGTATGTTGAAAAACCAATCGGAAACTCGATTGAAGAGTGTAATGTAATGGTGGCCGCTCAAAAACGATACAACCGTGCTGTACAGGTAGGGCAGTGGCAACGCAGCATGCCGCATTTTGTGGATGCACTCAACTTTATCAAATCAGGAAAGCTGGGTAAAATCAGAACGGTTAAAGCCTGGGCTTATCAAGGTTGGATGCGAAACATCGAAGTAAAACCGGATGGGCCTGTTCCGGCAGGGGTTGATTATGAGAAGTGGTTAGGTCCAGCAACAAAAAGACCATTTAACCCTAATCGCTTTCATTTTAACTTCCGATGGTATTGGGATTATGCCGGTGGCCTAATGACAGACTGGGGCGTACACCTGATTGATTATGCTTTGCTGGGTATGGATGCAGCGTTGCCAAAATCGGCAGTTGCTTTAGGCGGCAAGTATGCTTATCCAAATGGCGCGCATGAAACGCCCGATACCTTGGCAACTGTTTACGAGTTTGATGGTTACAATATGATTTGGGAACATGCCCAAAGTATTAGTAATGGTAACTATGGTAAAGATCATGGCATCTCCTACATTGGCAACAACGGTACACTCGTACTTTGGCGCGGTGGTTGGGAAGTTATCCCTGACGAAAAACGTATGGAAGCTACACCCGTTCAACCCAACAAAGGTTCTGGTTTGGACCTGCATACCGTAAACTTTATTCAGGCTGTAAAGAGTCGTAACTTCTCAGCATTAACCTGCCCGATTGAAGCCGGGGCTAACGTAGCTTTGGTTTGCCAGATGGGAAACATCTCGTACAAAACAGGAAGTAAGGTAAGTTGGGATGCATCCAAAGGAAAGTTTAATGAAGATAAGGCGAATGCGTTAATGGCTGCGAAATATAACAATGGCTATAAAGTGCCTAAGGTTTAGATACCATTCGATTGTAGACGCTAACGATTTAAAATGAGACCCAAAATCAACATTCCACTCACCAGGTTTGATTGGGTATTGGAAGCAATCGCTTTTCTGATTTGGGCCGGTGGTTTACTCTTTTTGATCATAAACTTTGAAACCACGCCCGACCAGATTCCAACACATTACGACCACACGGGTACACCTACAACTTCGGGTAGTAAAAATTCGCTGTGGTTATTGGTTGCAATCAATACTTCGTTATATGTTTTGATAACCGTAGTTTCGAGGTTTCCCCATTCATTCAATTATCCAATTGAAATTACATCTCAAAATGCCGAGCGGAAATACACACTGGCTGTAAG
>DPSB01000387.1 GCA_003537495.1 Cytophagales bacterium
AAGACATCGTGGAATACAAAACTCAATAATCAGAAACACGGAAGCGACTATACGTATGATGTTTATAATTTTCGTTACCAATGCCAGAGTTCGGGTTTTTATATTGACGGGCATTTCGATTTTTCGTTATCCTTTTTAGTTAATGAAGGGAATATTTATACCGACTCCGTGCCTGTGATCGACTATGAAGGCAAGTTGTATCGCAATAAACCAGCTTCCTATAATGCACTTCCAAATTACTGGGTTAAAAAAAACGGGCAGCTCACTCAATTGGAAAATGGACACTATTATTCCTATTCCGATAATTCCTCTACGAAACATTTTGAATGGCTCATCACAAAGGATGGAAAGCTGCCTTTCAACTATGTAACCCGAAGAGAATTTCTTCAAAAAATGATACGCTTTAATCAAGCATATCTAAAAGAGTTAAGAAAAAATAATTCTTCTATCATACCCTCTATTGAAAATGTAGTAAAAAGTTATACTGCAGATCTGCAAAAATCCGAAAGCTGGCTCAATGAAATCAGTATTGTGACCAGTCAATACAACTCAGAAGGAAAATTTTCTCGTTACAATTTTGTAACCCAGACCCAAAGCGATGCTTTAGTGCTGATGCAACCCAACCCTGAGTATGAAGATAAAAAGCGGCCAGCTTCTGCACCTCAATACATCAGGATCTATTTAAAAATTAACAACGATCATCCCGAAGCAAAGAACCTCATAACGATAATACAGAAAAACATTGACAAGTTTATTGCATTGGTGCAAACAGGAGTCCCCGGTCAGGTTGTTGATACCAAAGAGCCGGAATTTGTAGGCGTAGTAAAAGATAAAAAAACATCCGCCCCCGATGCAGGCAGTCTTGAAAACGTTGATTATACCTTTAAGCCATTAGTTAAGTTAGATAAGCCCGCAGCCATTGCTTATCCTGCCGGATTTAAAAGTGCCTTACCTGCTCCGCCTCAAAACAGCAACAAATTGGTAGCACAGTTGCCTGCCTTTAAAGCTCCCGCTCCTTCGGCAATGCTCGGCACACTTGGCAATACGGCACCCACTGATAAGTTGTTTCAAAAACAAATTGATGATATAAAAGCGCTAGTGGCCGCCAAACTAACCACTGCCAACACCACCAAGGTGGATGACTATCTGAAGCAGAAAAACATCAGTACTTCATTGGCCATTAATAATTATGCCATTGAAGCGTGGACATCGGGCAAGCCCACACTGGCACTGTATCTTTTTTGCAAAGCCATGCAAACAAATTATATGGATATGAATACGGCCAACAATCTGGCATCGCTACTCATCAGTTATGGTTATGCCGAAAAAGCCATCCCGATTTTGCAATACATCAATACCAAAGCAACCAACGCACCTGTGGTGCTAGCCAATATGGCCACGGCCTATTACAACCTGGGCGATATGACCAATGCTGCATCGTTCGCAGCCAAGTGTATTGCAAAAGATAGTTTAAATGCAAACGCGAATAAGGTAGCTGCTTTTGTTCACCTCAACAAAGCTACACAAACGGGTAATAAAGCTGAAGCCGAAAAAGCCATCGGCTGTTTAAAACAGTCGCTAAAGTCGCAGTACAATCAGGAAGCATCCGATTTACTTAACAAAATTGAAAGCGGGCATAACAAGCAAGCAGATTATTACAACACCAACTTCAATGCGTTCCCCCTATTGAAACGCTTAGAACTGCCTGCTATGCCCACAGATTTGGCGCAAATGAAATCGTTCAACACTGTCTTAAAGAAAGAGCGCAGCGGCATTAGCAAAACAAGAGAAGAGATAACCGCAAAACAGAAAAAGATTCCTGCAGTAAGCGCACAGCAACGGCAAACCAATTTAATGAAACAAGTAACTGCTTCCATAAAAGCAGGGATGATCATTACCAACAGTGCATTGCAGTACAACAAGCAATTCAACGATGCGGAAGCCATCTTTAAACTTAATCTTAAACAGCTTACAGACGAACATAACAGAACCACGAATGGAATGTTAAAAAAATATACCGAGCAACTTGATAAATTGGAAGGTGGCGAAGGAAAGGTAAATGAAGAAATAGAAATTGAACTGCTTACAAAGGCACGCTGTAATGAGTTTAACGGAGCCCAATCTGCCTACCTCTCTAAGGCTGCTGACCTTACCAATAAATATGCACAACAAAGTGAGTATCTCAGTCGCACCTATTGGCGAGACTATGCCAATTGGAAACCACTTACCGAAGGCGACAATAGTATGGCAGCATTTCTTTATGCACAAAAAGGCTATTTAATGGATGTAGATAAAATACTATCCAACTACCCTGAAGTATTACCCTGCACTGATCCAAACGACAAAACAAAGACAGATAATACGCCAAGCAAACCGAAGCCATGGGAAGAAGAGTACTGCGCTAACTTTAAAGGCAATGTAGGATTGGGTGTTACAAAAATTGGTTTCAATTGTAGCTCTATGAGCATCTCTGGCGGTGAAGGCTTTGTAGGAGAATTAAACCTTAACTACAATGAAGACGGAAGCTTTAAAGAACTAACTCTTGGTGCAGGCGTAGGCGTAGAAGCCAATTGGGGCAACAAAAACATAGCCGCTCTCTCTATGGGTGTTTCTGCTATGAATTACGTTACGGTTGGTCAAGGACCCCAAGGTATGCAGGTAACCGATTGGGGTGTTACAGCAGGTGCTTCGGCAGGAGCCAATGTTGGTAATGTAAGTGGCGAAGCCAATTTGGCTTCTGCCACCTTATCTGCCACAGAAGGAATAAAAACAGGTGGAGCCGTAACGGATGCTTTAAAAATATTGAAGGGTAAATAAATGATGACAATAACATCTTCAACTTAATAGTTATGATAAACATGAAATACATTTTAGTCTTATTACTGGCTGTTACCTGTTTCCAATTTTCATTTGCACAAACACAAGCCGAGTTGGAAGCTCGCCAAAAAGAAGCGCAGAAAGCACTTGATAAACTTACGCCCGAACAAAAAAAGATGATGGAGCAAATGGGTGTTCCGGCAAAAGTTCCAACCTTGCCGGCTGGGGCATCAAATGCTAATGCTAAAGTAACTATGAATAGTGGCGCTTCGTTTGGTGTGCCTTCAAAAAACAGTGCACTCATCGCGGCCATTCCACAGGTAACACTTACGGCTGCTACCCTACCGGCTTATGTAAAGTCGCTGAACGAGTACATTGAAAAAGGTATCTCCACCGATTCAAAAACGACTGGGCAATATTTTTATACTTACTACAAAAACAACGAGAGTTCAGCAGAGACCATTGGTAATGTTGCCGTTGGTTTCTGGAGTACCGGGCAACCCGAAATTGCAGTTTACATCATGGGCAAAGCCTGTAACGATAATGCTACCGATGCCGATCTGCTCAGCAATTTTGCCGCCATGCTCAGCATGGGTGGTGCGCCTCATCGCGCTATTCCAGTTTTAGAATACCTGAATAAACAGTTTCCCAACAACACCACCATTCTCAACAACCTTGGTCAAGCCTGGTTTTACTTAGGTGAAACAGATAAAGCCAACGCGCAATTAGAACAAGTAGTGAAAGCATTTGCGTACCATCCGCAGGCTAATTATACACAATGCCTCATTCAACAAAGCAAGGGCAACAATGCAAAAGCTATTGAGAAGATGAAGAACTCATTAGCGCACAGTTATTCTGCCAACAAAGTAAACTTGCTTAAACAGCTTGGCTATTCGGTAAAGGGAAGTGACATGCGCAAGCCTTTTCATCCTGACCCTAACCCACTCGGGTTAAAAAACTTTGTACGCCCCGCGGCACCAACCTCTTACACCGATGAATTAAAACTAATAGCCGATTGGGATGCCTTTCAAAAACAGGTAAATGAAAAAAGTATGCAACTGGCCAAAGACCTGATTCCTTACCAACAGGCCAATGCGCAGCAGGCACAAAAAATGTACGATCAGTACAATAAAGAAGGTTTAAAAGCAAAAACCACAAACAATTCCAACACCGACAACATCTACAGAAAGGTTGCTGAAAAAAATCTGGAAGAGATGAAGAAAGACGGTGGCGTTACCTACCGTTTAAAAAAGGCGAAAGAAAAAATAGATTTACTGCATAAAGATTTTCAGGCCAAAAACGAAACACAAAAAAAGAACATCGAAAAACAAAACAGCATTATTGCTGATAAAGAAAGCGAATTGGCCAAGAAGGGTGAAGACATTGGGTACGACAATTGTGTGGTGCAGCAAAAATACAGCGAGTGGATTTATGCCACCTACAACAAACCTTTGGAAGAAGCGTACCAGGAATATTTGAAACAACTCTATTTAAAAATCACCGAAGAATTATACTGGAAACAGTTTACACAAGATGGTGCCACATTTGAAGCAACCAAAATAGCCTATAAAAAAGAATGGATCGAAGCCTTTGGCAACACCCGCTACTTAGCCACCAATGTGTATGGCAAATGTCCGCAGGAGCAAATCAAAAGTTCGCGTTACAAACTGGCCGATTTTGATGATATGCATTGTAACTACAAAACAACGCTCGACTTCGGTGTGTACAAAC
>DPSB01000486.1 GCA_003537495.1 Cytophagales bacterium
AAAACGCCTTGTGGGGTTCCGTTGCATGGACATGGTCGTGTACTAACCCCCTATAAGACTGGACAGAAATCTGAAAACAGATTAGTAACAGTTAACTTAGGGAAATATGCCAAGAGGAAAAAGATCATTCACACCGGAAGAGCGATTAAGCCTTCTTCAGGAAGCCGAGCGGGAAGGTTATATGGAAACCTGCCGCAAGTACAACTTATCACCCTCGTTATTAGCAAAATGGAAACAGCGCTATCTGGCCAAAGGATCAGAAGGCCTTAAGCCAGCTTATAAGCGCGTTGATCCGGAGGTTCGCGCACTTGAGGAAGAGAACGCGAGGCTGAAGCGTATCATCGCCAGGCAAGCTCTGGAGATAGAAGTAAAGTCAGAGCTGCTAAAAAAAACTCCTATCCAACCCAGGAAAAAGTGAAATTGACCAAACATTACTCAGACCGGGCGCCTGTGCAAATGCTTTCCAATTGGCTGCAATTACCGCGGAGTACATTTTACTACAAGGCTCATCCTGGCCAACGGGGTATGAAGCCCAGTACGCATACGCTTTATAACGGATCATTAGTCACTAATGAACAAGTTGTTGAGAAAGTAAAGGAACTGATCAGTGGGCCGTACAACGCTTACGGGTATCAATCCATTAACGATGATCTGAAAGCATTGGGATATCTGATCAACCATAAGAAAACGTATCGGCTCATGGATCACCATAAGCTACTGCTTGGGAAAGTGATTCGCACCAGTGGTAAGCGAAACTGGGTTCAGTATAGGAAAATACTGGCTGATAAACCGCTGGAGTATCTCTGTCTTGATATCAAGTACGTATGGGTGCAAGGTGAAGGAAGGTGGTACTACTTGCTATCGATCATGGATGTATTCAGCAGGAAGATATTACATTGGATCTTTCAGAAGAGTGTTCGTAAAGTAGATGTGATCACTATGTTTCGCTGGTTGCATACGGTTTATAACCTGAAGGGAGTAATCGTCAGAAATGATAATGGGTCACAGTTCTTAGCTAATCAAGTACGAAGCTTTCTGATCCAGCTTGAAGCTAAACAAGAATTTACTCATGTGGCCACCCCTGAAGAAAATGCATACATCGAAGCATTCCACAGCATACTTCAACGTGAACTTATTGAACGCTTTGAGTTCAGTAGCTATTATGAAGCAAAGCAGCACATTGAAAAATACATGCAATGGTACAACTATGAACGTAAACACAGAAAACTGGGACGGATAACTCCGCATCAGAAATGGGCAACAGGTCTTTCCTGTTCAACTGACAAGCAGCGCGGCCAGGTGGCTGGAGCGGCCGTGTCAAGGCCGAACGATTCCTTAAAAAATCAAACATTAAATCGTTCGCTTGGTACCAGCCTTGACTCGGCTGATTCAGACACCTACTTTTGCTTGGAAGTTGAACAGGAAAACCGGCAAGCACTACACATTGTAAACAACGATTCTGTCCAACTTATAGGGGGTTAGTACAAAACATACCAGACGGGAAATGCCTTGTTGTCTTTGTTCCTGTCAAGTTGTTGATAGCAATAATCAAATAGGTCGTCTTTACGATACTCACTAATTCTGTTTCTTATGTAATTAAACTCAAGTTTCATTGGTGGTTGCGGTCGGTTGTAGTCTTACCCATAACCTCTTAATTTCTATATTTATCACTTTTCAATTATTGGCAATCACCTCAAAATCAATAACAACGCACTTACGCATAAACTTGCATATTTTAAATTATCTCCGCCTGCTCACATCCAATATAATCCCCGTGGCAATCGCCGCATTAAGCGATTCGGCTTTGCCTATACTAGGTATAGTTATGCGTTGCGTTACCCGTTGTGTTACAGCCTGCGAAATTCCGTTAGCTTCGTTGCCAATAACCAGTAACCCGCCAGCAGAAAAATTTACTGTGTGTACATCTACGCCATCCATAAAAGTCCCGTAAACAGTACCAGCATATGCACTTAAAAATTCAACCAGGTTAGTATAAAAAACTTCTACCCGGCAAAACGAACCCATGGTTGCAGTAATCACTTTAGCGTTATAGAGATCAGCTGTTTCTGCGGAAGCAATAATATGTTTAATCCCATACCAATCGGCTGTGCGGATAATGGTGCCGAGGTTACCCGGATCGCGTATATCGTCCAGCACAAGCGCCAACTCATTTGGTTTCAACGCAGGCGTAGTATTGGGTTTGATGCGTGCAATGGCCAGTGCGCCATCGTTAGTCTGAAACGAACCGGCCGCTACAAGTTCGGTTTCAGTAGCAGGCACTATTTCCACACCACGTTTGGTTAACAGCTTTTGTTCGGCAGCTATAAAGGCATCGGTAGCTGCCACCCAAAGTACCTCAAAGTTTGAGTTCAATAACTCCACCACACTTTTAGCACCTTCTATCACAAAGCATTGCTGCTCTTTTCGGTATTTTTTTACTTGCAGTGCTTTGAGATGCTTAACTTTAGCCTTTGATATCATACGTGAACGGTTCAAAAAAAATACTTCTCTATACGTTGCTCTTGCTGCTGGCAGGCTGCCGGGGTACCCGGTACCTCCAGGAAAACCAAAAGTTACTCGATAAACAAAGTATTGAGGCTCCTAAAGGTATTAATAAAAGCGGGCTTGCCGATTTGTATGTACAAAAAGCCAATCGCAGGCTTTTAGGTCTACCCATCAACAGCCTGGTATGGATGCACCACGAAGGCGAAAAGCGATACAAGCAACAAAAGTTCATCGATAAAAAAGCTAAGGTAGAAGCCCGCTTCGATAAGAAAATAGCTGCCACCCAAAATGCTAAACGCGTGGCCAACTATCAGTATCGCAAACAAAACCAGGTTGATGAACTGAATAAAAAAATTGAAGAGGGCAACTTGTTTATGCAATGGGGCGAACCTGCTGCTGTATTCGATTCGGCCAATGTGTTGGCTACAGAAGAAAAGATGACCGATTACCTGTTTAATGAAGGTTACTTTCAAAACCATGTTTCTTCTACTATTAAAGAATACAAAAAGCGAGTAAGTGTTACCTATCAGGTTAAACCGGGCAAAGCTTATTTTTTCGATACCATCTTTTATCAGATTGGCGATTCGAGTATTCGAAAAATAATTCAGAAAACCCGAAGCCAAAGTCTGATTCGTAAAAACGATCGGTACAAACAGCAAACGTTGAACAAGGAACGAGAGCGGATTGATTTGCTGATGAAAGACAAAGGCTACTTTAACTTTACACGGCAATTCATAGAGTTCTCGATTGATACTGCCTACCGCGGCTCACAACAAGTTGCTGTGCGTATTGAAATTGTGAATCCGCCACGCAGAGATTCGCACAAGTTGTTCCGGGTTGATTCGGTTTTGTTTACCACCGATGCAGCCGTAAACACCCGCGATACCTTGAAACGAACCTCAGAAGAATACAACTCCATTACGTTCAATTATTTTAAGGATCAGTACAACAAAAAGATTCTTTCGCGCAGGGTGTTTATCCGCAAAGATAGTTTATACAGTCGCAGCAATACATTTAACAGTCAGCGCCAACTGGCC
>DPSB01000154.1:0-7098 GCA_003537495.1 Cytophagales bacterium
GCCCGAGGCCTTTCACAAGTTAAAATGGAATTTTCCAGAAGATATTAGAGCATTAGACTTAACCGTATTGCACTATTTTATAATTGAAAAGATATTAGGCATCCAAGGTAAAGATCAACGCAAATCCGAGAACATATCATTTGATAGAAGTTTCTCCGATTGTTTAGCCAAAGTAATACGCGAGGAAGTGCAAATGGCAATCATTACACAAGATATCTCCATTGAAGATGTAAAACGAGTATGCGCCAGTGGTTATACAATGCCACAAAAATCTACCTACTTCTACCCTAAAGTTGTGTGTGGATTATTATTTAGTTCAATTCGCGAGGAAGAGTTTGCTCTTCCTGATTTTGCTCCAGACTTCAAATGATCAACCGTCCGCTTATACTTGCCTCCAGTTCGCCTCGCAGGCAATACCTGATGCGTGAGATTGGTTTTTCATTTACAGTACGTGTTCCTGATATTGATGAATCCTTTTCTGCTTCTATGCCCGCGGTAGATGTTCCGGCCTATCTGGCAGAAAAGAAAGCACGAGTTTTTGAAGCTGACTTACAAGATGAAGTTGTTGTGGCTTCGGATACGGTGGTAATTCTCAATAATGAAATCCTGAACAAACCAACCGATCGCAACGATGCCATTAACATGCTTTGTAAACTCAGTGGTAAAACACATACGGTTGTAACCGCAGTATGTTTGTTGTCTAAAACGAAATCAATCTGCTTTAGTGATCATACACAAGTAACGTTCCGATCGCTTTCGTTAACAGACATTGAATTTTACATCGATCATTTTAAACCGCTTGACAAGGCTGGTGCATATGGCGCGCAAGATTGCTTACCAGAAAATTTTAATCCTTGCTCAAAAGAAGAAATTGATTTTCTAGATAGTATTGATCGCCACAACCTGATTGAGCATACCATTACTCAACCCGCAACCGGAAAACGTATCACCATCATTGATAAAATTGTGGGCTCCTACTTCACCGTAATGGGTTTACCAATCCATTTGGTCTATCAAAAGTTGAATTCGTTTCAGTGAAGAAGTTAGTAAAGATTATACAAGAACATCTGCGCAGCGATTTTAAACCGCTTTATTATGGTGCTATTGCCTTGCTGCTGATTATTTCCATAAGCATTAATTATTCCATAAATCTGGAAAATGGAATAATTGATAAACACACCGGCAAATGGATTAGAGCGGTTTATTATTTTATACTGTATGCCACCGGCTATTATGGTACGTGCTTATTAGTTTCAAGGTTCAATCGCAATTCTTCTTTCTGGGGAACAAGAAATTTCTGGTTGCTATCATTATTCGGATTACTCGTTTTGTCAATCGACCGCGGCTTTCCCTATTTGCATGACCTTGCATCACTTTTTGATCAGAAGTATAATGGTTATACGTGGTTATTCAGAACAGGCAATCATGCTACCGGTTTCTTTATCATCCTGGTGCCACTTTGGATCTATTATAAAACGATCGACCCAACAAGATCTGGGTTTTATGGACTCACATCTTCCAGCAATATTAAACCATATGTATATCTGTTGGCGATTGTTGCACCTGTTATAGTGCTCGCGAGTTTTCATCCAAGTTTTTCCAACTACTATCCCATTTACAAGACTACTAACGTAGCCGAACTTTGGGATTGGCCTTATTATTTACCGGCATTCATCTTTGAATTTCTTTACGGACTCGATTTCTTAAATGTCGAATTACTCTTCCGCGGATTCTTTGTGATTGGTTTGGCACAGGTGCTAGGTAAGGATGCAATCCTACCCATGGTAACAATTTATTGTTACCTGCATTTCGGTAAACCGATAGGCGAAACTATAAGCTCAATTTTTGGTGGCTACATTTTAGGAACCATTGCGCTTTACACCCGCTCGGTTTGGGGCGGAGTATTTGTTCATGTAGGCGTGGCCTGGCTTATGGAAGCCGGAGCTTATTTTCAGAAGTTGATTTAGAAAGATCGAATCAGTATTTCGTTTTGTAATACTTCAACGCATCCTCCACGATTTTCATTGCTACTGCTTTTCCTTGAAACTCAGGAACAGTTACCGTTTTGTTTTCAAGCTTCTTATAGCTCTCAAAGAATTCTTTCAACTCCAATTTATAATGGTTGGCAAACTCGGTAATGTCGGTAACATGGCGCGTGTTGGCATCATTATCGGCAACAGCCAGAATCTTATCATCAGCTAAGCCCTGATCAACCATGCGCATTACGCCTATTACCCTTGCCGGAACAAAACACAGTGGCCGGATCGGTTCGCGGCATAACACCATAATATCAAGCGGATCATTATCCTCGCCCAGCGACTGTGGAATAAACCCATAGTTAGCGGGATAGTGAACAGCCGAATAAAGTACGCGATCTAATTTTAAAAGACCGGTTTCTTTATCTACCTCATACTTGGTACGCATACCAATAGATATTTCAATTATAGCATTCACATATTCGGGTGGGTTTGAACCCGCAGGGGCCTCGTGCCAAGGATGTGCAATCATAGTTTTTATTTTGGGTCGGCAAGATACACTTTAAAATCTTACGCGATATTGTAAAAACAAAAAGCCACGCACTTTGCGTGGCTTCCTATAACTTAGAGCAGAGTTATTTACTTACTCTCTTCTTTTGCTTTATCGTCTTTCTTTCCCTCCTGTTTCACCGTAATCTTATCGCCATCTTTCAGGCGTTTGGAAACCTCAAGAAACGGCCCCGTAATTACGGTAGCAGAATCAGGCAACCCTGATAAAATTTCAATGTTGTCGTAATCGCTGATACCTGTTTTTACTTCAATCATTTTTGCAACTCCGTTATCATTGATAAATACCACAACTTTATCTTGCTTTTTCTCAGCTTTTGGCTTGCTGGAATCGGTTACCTGTGGTCTGTCGTTATCCTGATTAACAGGCGTCACACTTTTGTCACCTTCTGGTGCACGGGTAGTAACAGCTGCCAATGGTACAGATAGCACATTGTCTTTACGGGTAGTGATGATATCCACGCTGGCTGTCATACCCGGACGGAATGGATATTTATTTCCGGTTTTGATTAAATCTTCATACGAAGACTGGAGAATGAGAATGCGTACTTCAAATTCGGTAATTGCATCAGCCGAAACCTTATCGCGAGCGGTGTTGGCAATGTTGGTAACAAGCCCTTTAAACTCTTTACCGGTGCTGCTGTATGCATCTACATCAATCAGTACTGAATCACCTAAATGTACACGCACAATATCGTTTTCATTCACGTTCACACGCACCTCCATTTTGTTCAGGTCTGCAATGCGCATCATTTCAGTACCAGCCATTTGTGCCGTTCCTACTACGCGTTCACCTTGCTTTACATTCAATTTAGATACAGTACCGTTCATAGGGGCAACTACTGAAGTTCTGCGCACATTCTCGCGCGACTCCCTTACACCGGCTTCAGTACTACTCACCACATACTTGGCCGCTTCTACCGATTGTTCAGCCGATTTCAAATCGTTGGTAGCAACTTTAAAATTTTGCTGCGCCAGTTGCCAGTCGGCTTCTGAAATTACTTTTTCATTCCACAGTTTTTCCTGACGTTCGTAATCTTGCTTAGCACGGGTATAGGTAGCCTGCGCTCTGGCTAATGATGCTTTAGTTGATTCCAGGTTTGCCAATTGCTGACTTAGCGCGGCTTCAGAACGTTCCAACTGACTGATCACAATATCAGGACGAATCTTAACAAGTACAGCACCTTGTTTTACTGAATCACCATCTTCTACGCGTAACTCAATAATCTCACCCGAAACTTCCGGAGCAAGTTTAACTTCTATTACAGGCTGCACAGTGCCTGAGGCGCTTACTTTTTCCACAATAGAAACCTTCTTGGCTTTGGCAGCATCAACTTCCAGTGTTTTAGGTTTGCCAATCAACCCTGCTGATTTTCCAATAATTAAAAATAGGATAAGAACGGCCACTACTCCGATAATGATGTATAGTGTTTTGTTCGATTTTTTCTTCGTTTGTTTTGCCATTACAGTTTAGGATAAGGAGTGATTAAAATTCTATGGGTTTGCCTTGGTAAAAGTCCAGCACTTTCTTTTTGAAAATGAAATCGTACTTGGCACGAACCAAATCAGATTTAGCCTGAAAGAGCGCGTTCTCGGCAGTTTGATATTCTACAAAGTTAGCGGCACCATTGTCGTAGCGTTGTTTTAACATGCGGAAGGCTTCATCGCGGGCTGTAACTTGCTTTGTTGCTGATTGATATGTTTTGGAAGATGCAAAGGCATCGTTATAAGCTGATTCTACAGATTGACGCAATTGGTTATCAATGTCTTTAAGATTAATCTCTGCTTGTTGATTAAAGATAACCGCGCGTTGTACACTTGAACGAGCATTGAAACCATTAAAAATTGGTATCTGCAGGGAAAGCGATGCTGATTTAGCAAGGTTATCATTTATTTGATCGGCCACTCCATAGCTGTTTACTATACGGCCTGTAGGAACAGTTACATCTCTAAATACAGGTGTAGCAGGTGCTACATATCCAATCTGTTGTTGAACTACTTGCTCGCCACCATCTGGTATAAGTCTTGTACCATCAGCAAAACTAGAATAGTTACTGAAAAGGTTACCGCTAGCCGTTAATCTTGGGTAAAGATTTCCTTTGGAGGCTCTTTTGGCTAATAATGAACTTTGCAATTTTAACCTTGCACTTTTCACTTGAGGCATAGATTCATAAGCGATCTGATAAATCTCCTCAGAAGTTTGATCCATTACTAATTCGTTTTCAATGTTTAATTGAGGAACTTCAATGTCCAATGGTGTAGCCGCTGGCAACTGTAGCGCTTGCTTTAATTGTAAAATAGAAAGCGTTAATGTGTTCTCACTGGTTATCAGATTTAGATCATTGGTAGCGTGTTGTGCTTCCAAATTCAAAACATCACCTTTTGGAACCGAACCTGCCTCAGCCAACTTTCTGGTACGCTCAAGCTGCTGCTGGGTTGTGGCTAATTGTAACTGAGCATTGGCAAACAACTCTTTATTAAAGATTACACTTGTGTATAATACAATTACATTGAGAATTACATCATTTTTTGCTTTGTTAAAGTCTTCTGTTGCAGCCTGATTATCTATATTATTCTGTTTATAAGTATTGAAGAGTCTGAACCCATTGAATAGTAACAAAGACGTGTTTCCATTAACATTAAATGAACTAATCCGTTGAGTAATGAATAAGTTAGTAGTAGGATCAATATTCCGACCCCAATTATTACCATATTGAGCACCTCCGCTAAGAGTTGGTAACATTTGCATTTTAGATTGTGAGAAATTAATCTCACTGGTCTCCACATTCAGGAGACTTCGTTTTACGTTTAGGTTGTTCTGCAACGCGTAATCAATACACTCTTGCAATGTCCAAACTTTCTTTTCCTGTGCATTTGCTGCCCATGCGGTAATCACTAACATGCAGCCTAACAGTAACTTTTTCATCATAGGTTTTATAAAACAATATCCGGTATATAAATCACTTCCTTTACCCAGCTTAGACTCCGCAAGTATTCAAATGTTACAGCCTTTATGCCTGAGTCCATTTCTATAACCAAACAGGCTTGATCATTTTTTCCCTTACGGGAAACAGACATGGTGGCGATGTTACAATCATCATGCGCCAATACGTTGGCTATAAATGCAATACTTCCTTTTTTATCGTCAGCAAAAATGATAAGCGTATGGAGTGCAGCGCTGAAGTCGGCTTTAAAACCATTTACTTCGGCAATGTTAATTACCCCACCGCCTTTACTTTCGCCTAACACCTCAACCGTTCGCTTTCCATGCTTCAGCTTAAGCCTGATTGAGTTGGGGTGCAGCGCAGAGGCATTTCCCACCGACTTAAATGTGTAGTTAAGTCCTTTTGCTTGTGCTAATTCCAAAGACTCACGAATGCGTTTATCATCCGTTCCAAAATCCATCAAACCGGCAATAATAGCCCGATCGCTTCCGTGCCCTTCATAAGTTCTGGCAAAAGAGTTGTAAAAGGTAATTTCACTTTCTTCAGGAGTGGCACCCAGAATTTTAATGGCAGCCCGCGCAATACGCACCACCCCGGCTGTATGAGAGCTGGACGGACCGATCATAACGGGACCGATCATGTCAAAAATGCTACTCTTTTCAGCCATACGCGGTTTCTAACGGAAACTTTTAAAAAAGGATTGATTTTGAGGGTATTTTATATCCCGCAAAGGGTAATTTTTTAACAAGCGGCAAAAATAACCCTTAACCCCGAATAAAAGTCATCTAATGCTGTATTATACCGCGATTGGTGCTTTAATAGAAGGATGAGCCTGGTAGTTCAGGATTTCGAAGTCCTCAAATTCGTAACTAAAGAGCGACTCGGGCTTTCTGCGGATATTTAGTTGTGGTAATGGAAATGGTTGGCGGCTAAGTTGCAGTTGGGCTTGCTCCAAATGGTTAGAATATAGGTGAACATCGCCTCCCGTCCACACAAACTCGCCCGGCTGCAGATCAGTTTGATGAGCAAACATGTGTGTAAGCAAGGCATAGCTGGCTATGTTAAACGGCACACCTAAAAAATAATCGGCACTACGCTGATAGAGTTGACAAGAAAGTTTTCCTTCGGCTACATAGAACTGAAAGAGCGCATGGCAAGGTGGAAGGGCCATTTGATCAACTTCGGCTGGGTTCCAGGCGGACACAATGTGCCTGCGTGAATCCGGTTTTTGTTTGATCTGATTTAGTACTTGTGTGATCTGATCTATTCTGCGGCCATCCGGTGCGGGCCAACTGCGCCACTGGCTTCCGTAAACGGGACCAAGATTTCCGTTCTCATCAGCCCATTCATCCCAAATACTTACACCGTTATCTTTCAGGTATTTAATATTGGTATCGCCTTTCAAGAACCAGAGCAACTCGTATATGATGGAACGCAGGTGAAGTTTTTTGGTAGTTACCAAAGGAAATCCTTCAGCGAGATTGAATCGCAACTGCCTTCCAAATACAGAACGGGTACCTGTACCAGTGCGATCTGTTTTAATGGCACCATTATCTAAAATATCTTGTAGTAAATCGAGGTATTGACGCAGAACAGATTTTGTATGCAAT
>DPSB01000154.1:7397-8014 GCA_003537495.1 Cytophagales bacterium
GGTATTGACGCATAACAGATTTTGTATGCAATTACGCCTAAGCAAAGAACAAAAAAAAGCCCGCGCCAAATGGCAACGGACTTTTCCGCGCTCCCCACAAGCGCTTACTCTCCTCTTACTATCACCGAGCGCGATTGACCATTGATGGAAATGGTTACAATCCGATCGCACTCGCCCGTTCCATAGTCTATTGTGATAGGCGAAACATTCTCTACTGTTAAAACTTTTGTTCCTTCCACTGCCATAAACACACGGTTGCTGATGGCACACTCGCGTTTGTAAACCAATGGCTTGGTTATTTCAACCTGGTAAAGCGTTCCATTACGATTAGAACCAGTCGCTGAGCCTTCCACAATCCATTCATCTTCAAGAGGACTTGCTGCACGGATCCACTCACGGGTATGACTTCCTTCGCGGGTTGCAAAAGTTTCATCAGGCCAGGTAGCACGGCCATCTTCCAATACAATTTCAAATTTGGGTGCATTGGTGGTACTGCCTGTAACATTGGTAACCGTGCGCGTTCCTTCAATTCTAACACCATTAATGTGGTAGCCATCAAACGTTGTAATGATTTTAGAACCCGGGAAGAAACGTTTTCCTTTAAACTCAACTACAAT
>DPSB01000290.1 GCA_003537495.1 Cytophagales bacterium
GAACGACTTTTGAGACAACCTCACTTATTTTTAACATCCCAAAAAGAATTTCAGATCAACCGTAATCTTAATCTCATCTGAGATAACGCCATCCTTCAAACTTTTAAAGATGGATTTGGATTGATAGATAATGTCCCACTTGGTACGATCAATAATCAGATCGCCTTTTACTGAAATGTTCTCTTTGCTGTTGGCTGTAGTAGCTATAAACTCTACCTGGTTGGTAATTCCTTTAATGGTGAGCAAGCCGGTTATTTTAATTTGACCCGTGGTCTTGTAAGTAGCATCGGGCACTACTTTCAAGATTGAAAAATTGGCACGAGGAAATTTTGTTAC
This sequence comes from Cytophagales bacterium, assembly GCA_003537495.1. Classification (GTDB taxonomy): domain Bacteria; phylum Bacteroidota; class Bacteroidia; order Cytophagales; family Cyclobacteriaceae; genus ELB16-189. The sequence goes on from DPSB01000290.1 coordinate 337, forward strand.
TGAAAAGAAATCGTCATTCTTTAAATGCTCTTCCAGGTCTTTACCACCATCATCGGGTTTCATGTCGGTATTTTTAATGGTGTTCATATCCACCACTAATTCACCTTTTGTTATTTGTCCTGAAGAAGAAGTTACAATTGACCCCGACATTAATTGAATAGTCCCCTCGTGGCCGCTACCCACAATAGGTTTTCCCATCCACATCAGTTTACTTTCTTTTTGGTTCAACTCCCAGTTTGTGTCTGTTGTTAAGCCCGTTTGCGATCTCCACAACCAACTGGTACCAAATTCCGACAAGGGAATAATTCCAGGTTTAGACTGTGCCTGCGCAATTCCTACGCACATCAACAATAGCATCATCACTCTCATAAAAAATAAATGGTTTTGTTTCAACAAACGTAACGGCCATGTTCCCCGGGCATACCATTTCAAGTGTAAAAAAGTGTTAAACAGGCGTAAATCTTTGCTGAGACCAATTTTACCCAGCTACCTTTGCAGGTATGAAGCGTAGCGCATTGATTGTTGTAGGGCTAATTGCCATTAGTGTCTTTCTGCTTTCGGCTGGTACAATTATTACTCAACCTCAAAACAAATTTCCAGAAAAGGAAATAGCCATTGCCTTGCGCAATGTTGGCCACAGGTTGTTATTACATGCAGGTGATTCAACTTCGCGAGTACTACCGGTAAAGCAACTTAGTGGCACTATTTATAGCCTCGAGTTTCAAAGTCCGTTTGCCTTTGTGCCTGATTCGTTGGTTAACATTGTGCAACAAAGTTTAAAAGCTACACCTGTTTGGTTGGATTATACGGTGAATGTATTAGCCTGCAATACGAACGAAATTGTGTATGGCTTTCAGATTGGTAAACTGGAGCAAACCACGTTAGTGCCTTGCCTGGGGCGCGAACAGCCCGAAGGATGTTACACCATTGTTTTATCCTTTCTTCAAGCTGATACACCACAAAACAATTCTTACTTGTTTGGATTAGCACTTATAAGTTTGGTGGTGATTGGTTTTGTAGGCCGCTCTTTTGTGCAAAAGAAAAACATACCTGAACCCGAAGTGCCGACCATGCAACTTGGTAAGTATGAATTTTATGAAGCAAAAAGAATTTTAAAGTTTGGTAATGCATCAATAGATTTATCTGATAAAGAATCGCAGTTGCTTAAATTGTTTGCACAGCAAATTAACCAGCCTATTGCGCGCGAAGTTCTAATGAAAGAAGTGTGGCAAGATAATGGTGCGCTTATCAGCCGCAGCCTCGATGTTTTTGTTTCGCGTTTGAGAAAGAAACTAAAAGATGATTCCACCATCCAGATTTTAAATGTACATGGCTTTGGATACCGGTTGGTAATTCAAGAATAAATTACCGCTTAAGCGATTCGGTAAGATCGGTTTGGTTAAATTCCTTTACAACCACCTTATTATTCTTACTTTTAAGGCTACCATGAAGACTATTAAACAACTACTCTGGACTATTGCATTGTTGTTTTTACATGTGATTGGGGCAGTTGAAACTTCAATCAAGGCATCCTTTCGGAAGAAAAAGAATAATAAAGATTTTCCTCCACTTGAGAGATAATAATTCATCTTATATAAGTTTACCTTTCAATCAATTTCAGCAAATCCTTCACATCATCATGTATAACTGTATTATGATGATTCCAGAAATCGACATCTTCTTCAACAGGTCTTGATTTTATGCCTGTAAGTGATCCCATACTACTACTAACGGGTTGCAGGTTTACTTCGGTTGAAAGCAACTCCCGTACTGACAAACTACGATAAGACCAGTTTTCTTTACTGTTATGCCATTTTCCAAAATGCACATGGCGCGAATAGTTTAGCATGTACTTTCCATCTACCTCTTTATAGGTTTGAACCAACTGATGGCCATATGGATCCTGACGAAGGTGTGGGTTTTTCTTGCCTTGATATGGCCTTCTGTAAATAAGTGTTTCAACTTTCAACACGGCAAATGAACCTACTTCAATATAAATTTTGCCCGTTGCGCTGATGGGCGAAGGGTAACCAAAGCCAGTTGTAAAAGCCCCGGGACGTTTGCAGGTAAAGGCAATTTCATAAACGCGTTTATTCTCATACGCAGAAATTCCTAACAAGCTGAGGTCATAAAAACCAGAACGATGCAATACATTATCTTTATCTAAAACAACATCATGTGTGTATATTTTCCAGAGTGAACCCACACCCGACCAGATATCCTTATCGCTATTATCGGTAGTATTCCTGAACTGTAGAATTTTTCCCTTCATGCGTTTGCTTACATTACCTGTAGATTTATATCCTACCGGATCGTACACCAGTACGGCCGCTTCCTCATTAGATAGAACAGAGTCTTCTTTGTAGTCACTTACACGATAAAAAAATTCCTGTTCGTGCGGTTGTTGTATGTAGTTGTCCTTTATCTTCTTTTCGGCCTGCTTAATAATTTCGCGCGCGGAAAGTGGCTTTGATCTGATCTCCATTTCAGCCAACAGATACGTTTTAGGGTTGAGCAAAAACTCTTTTCGGCTAGTTAGCTCACGAACAGAAAGCGTATCGGTTTCATAACCAATAGAAGAAAGAACAACAAGGTCGGTAGGCTTCGCGCCCAGCATTATAAAAGTAAATTCACCCGCAGCATTAGTAGCCACACCTTTGGTTGTATTTACCAATGAAATGTTTGCATACTCTATTCCTTTTTTTGTTACCGCATCAATCAGGCGAGCACTTCCTGTAGTGGTATAAACTGTTACTTTTTCAATGGCCTCTTTTGTTTGGCTAACCTCGTGCTCAGGAAAGGAAGGCGGATATGATGTTTTGATGAAAAATAATCCATCAAAAATAAATTGCCATGGCGCATACATGGGCAGATTGCCCAAGGCCGAAGAATAAAATTTTTGATTTGTTTTTGCATTGAAGTTGACGAGTGCGAGCGGCTTGTTGCCGGCCATCAACGCTTGTTCAATACTTTCTTGCGGAGGCTGAACTGCTCCCAACGAAACAGGGTTAAATCCTAACATCCCAAACGCTCCGTCAAACGAAGAAAATGCCAAGCTATAAAGCGATTCGCCAAAATGTTTCTTAAGTATCCTACCCATAGGCACAGCTCCATTCAGGCTTTCATTTAAATCAGTAGGTTCGTGGCTATGTTGAAGGCTGTCCATCCTTTTGATGAATTGTTTTGTAAGCAATGTGTTTTCCCAGCGCTCTATCTCATTGGCAAAATGATACGATGCTCCCCACGCAATAATTTTTTTGTTGGGATATAGTTTTGTTAGATAGATGAGATTAAGTGCCATTTGTAAGTCGCGCGGGTTTTGAACTTTTACATCACGTTCGCGAAGCTTATCTATCTGCCACTGGATCATTTGCACCCAGCCCGCTAATGACTGCTGTAATATTGATTTTAGCATAGTGCTATCAGCCACTAAAGATTTTTTAAGCGATACTGATACTTTTTTAATCGCTGTAAAAAATAGCACGGAGTCTGCTTCATTGTCGACAAGGAACTCGGCCCCCGCCTCTTGTACTTGTTCTATTGAAGCCACTTCTTCCTCCGAAAGAGTAAGATTTCCTATTGTCTCTTTTATTTCAGCCAACAATCCTTCTGGCAAGAGTGTACTGCCTTGACAATCAAAACCCGTAACCATAAGTGGTTTATTGGTTGACGCCTGTTCGTGTACATATTTTATTAATGCCTCGCCCTCTTTGCTTTCTGACCAGATGGAATAAATACTTTCTCTAAGTGGACTTTCTTTGTAATTGGTATCTTTTACTTGTTGCCAAGCCCGGTAACCGTCCAGCAAATCGCTTTCCAAGCTGAGCATATCAAAGCCCATTTCCTGATATAGAAATTTGATGAGTCTTACTTTTGCTTCGAAGGTGGCGCCATCACCATGCGATTGTTCGCCCAACAATACAATGCGTTTTTCTTTTAGAACTTCCTTGAGAAACTGTAGATCTGAAAAATCCTCATCAGAAGCTTGAATACTTCTTACCGGATAAACCGAAAAATTCTGAATTATAGAATTTGTTTGGCTGAATCCTGTACTTATAAAAAAAGTAGCTACCAGCAACAAGCAAAATACTTTCATAGAGTTAGGTTTGAATATGAACGCACTGGCGTGCAGGTTATTTCAAAGGATTAAAAATACCTGTACACTTCAAGGAAGAGAACGTTCACCAAATAACCAAGTTTATCTCACCATCAACCCCAACACCTTTTCCAAATCTACATTACCACCCGATAGAATAATTCCTACCCGCTGACCTTTAAACCGGTCTTTCTCTTTGATTAAAGCAGCCAATGGTACTGCGCATGATGGCTCGATAATAATTTTAACCCGTTCCCACACCAATCGCATGGCCGCTATAATTTCAGCATCGGTAGCGGTAATGATTTCACTTACGTGTTTTTGAATGATTGGAAAAGTTTTGTCGCCCAGGCGTGTTAACAAGCCATCGGCAATACTTTGCGATTGTGCTTCTTCTATTTTACCGCTTTTCAATGAACGATAGGCATCATCCGAACCAGCCGGCTCACCCGCAATTACCTTTGTGTCGGGCGAAAAATATTTTGCGGCTAATGCGGTTCCACTTAGTAAACCACCTCCACCAACAGGCGCCATAACTACATCCAGCTCGCGTACATCGGCAAACAATTCTTTGGCGGCTGTCGCCTGGCCTTCCATTACATCGTAATTATTAAACGGATGGATTTCCGTTGCGCCCGTCTTCTTTATTACTTCCGCTAATATTGCTTCGCGTGCTTGCAGTGTGGGTTCGCACTCAAAAATTTCGCCACCATACCCACGCACTCCGCGTTTCTTTATTTCGGGGGCTGTGCGTGGCATTACGATGTACGATTTGGTATTCAGAATTTTTGCTGCACGCGCCAATGCCTGCGCATGATTACCCGAGGAGTGCGTGGCCAAACCCAGCGCACGTTGTTCGGCATCTAATGATAAGGCTGCATTCATGGCCCCACGGGCTTTAAATGCTCCTATCTTCTGAAAGTTTTCACACTTCAGGTAAACGTGGCAGCCGGTAGCTTCATTAATACTTTTTGAAGTTAACACCGGTGTGCGATGAATGTATGGTTTAATACGTTCATGCGCTTGTTCAATACTGTAACGGTCTATGCTCATAATGCCATGCGCCAAGGGTTGTATCAAAAGTCGTTTTGTCATCGCGGATTTATTCCGCGATCTCATTTCTGCGGCACTCAACGGGATTCCGGCACAAGGCCGGAATGACGCACGCTCTTATTTCGACTTTTGATACAACCTTATTGGTCTTTAATATTACTTTTCAAACTCTATTATATACTCAGACTTATACTCACTCTGAAACCCGGCTTCGTTGGTAAACATATCTTTAAAGAATAAGCGGGCACGTTTGCCTAATCGCACGCAAGTATATTTATTTTCAATGTCTTCGGGTGTATTCATGGGTTGCAAAGATGGATACCAAAGTGTGTGTTCTGGAATATCCAGCACTTGTTGTGGTTTAGTCCATTGCTGTGAATTATCGCCTGCCGTTAAATCTTCATTGAAGTTGAATGAAATATAAATCGCACTGCCTTTCCACGATGAGCTTTCTACGCGGCCCATCATCATTACCCAGCAATTCAAATACGTATTCCAACTTACCGATGGCCCCCAATGAAACATTTTATCAGGAGCCGATGCAGGGCCACCGCCTTCTTCCAAAGGTATCTGCAACGATTTTACCGGAGTACCTACGCCATCGGGCAAAACATTAAACCCACTGCCATCCCATCGCCTGGCTTTGCCAACCGGGTTATCTAAATCAGAAAGTTTAATACGCGCTACACTAATACATTGACCGCTCCATTCTTTAGCGGGATCGTATGCAGCCGAGTCATACACTCCGGGATAACCGTATTCGCCATAAAACAAATACAGGTACTCGCCACTGGCTACTGCCGATGGATCGCCCACACCACCCGCAAATGTGTTAGAGGTGTTGTGTGGTTTAAGAATCATGCGCGGTTGTAAATCTTCAATAAAGATTCCGCGATTGTCCCAACTGTAACCACCATCGGTTGATTTCATAATACCGATGCGGCACACCGCTGCTGGTGATGTAACACCGGTTAACCCTTGCGGCCAATATTTATAAATATAGCCCTGGCCGGTTTGTTCGTTGTAAGGAAAATTCTGCGGATAGTTTTCGTTGTGATAAACTGCATACAATGTTTTTCCGCTGGCATCATTCTTATCCTGATAAACTGTTTCAAACCAAACTGCTCCGTGTAAACCTTCTTCCGTTGGTTTTACATTCTTCGGCATGTTGGGCATAATTAAATCTTCAAACTTATTTGCAAAAGCTTCATCGGCATTTGCGCCATTGCCAAAGCGCAGGTTATCGGAGTAACCCCACAACGTATCTTCACCATACTTACCCGGAAAAATGCGGAACGTATCGCCCACCCAAACCTCGGCCATGTTGCAATCCACAAACGAGTTGAAGAGAAACTTATCGGTTTTGGTGAGCGTGAAGGTGGGTTGTTTGTTTTCGGTTTTAGATGAAGTGCAGGCGGCAAGTGCGAAGAGGAAGATTAATGCAAATGCAACCTCACCCCTAACCCCTCTCCGGAGGAGAGGGGAAGTGCTTCGAATTGAGTTTTGGAGTTTCATTTTGTGTGAAGTTTTTTCAAGATACAAAACTTAGTCTTTCACCCAGATAACTTTATCAGCAACAGGTTTACGTCTGCCCTCGGGTACAGCACCCTTTGGTACACCTACATGCAAAAAGCCGCAGAGTTTATCTTCAATACCTAAACCAAAAAAAGGTTTGGCTTCTTCAAAGTTGGTAATGCCTCCGGTGCTCAGGTAGCAACCAGCACTGTAAGCAGTAGCCGTGAGGTACATGTTCTGCACGGCACAAAACACAGCTCCCAGTTCTTCCCATTCGGGCAAGCGTTTGGTTGCATCGCGCTTCATACCAATAGCTATAATGTGCGATGATTCCATGGGTTTTGTTTGCAGTGATTGATAGCGATCTTGTTGAAACGTACCGTTTGCTTCGGTAACTTGTTTGTAACACTCGCTTTGAAATGCAGCCAGTTTCTTCAGGCCTTCGCCACTAAACACAACAAAGCGCCACGGTTCGGTAAGTTTATGGTTAGGCGCCCAGTTGGCATTCTCTAACATCTGGTTAATGACGTGTTCTGGCACAATTTCTCCTGAGTAATCTTTCGGGTAAACCGATCTGCGCAAACGTATCAGTTGATTTAATTCTTCTACATTAAAATTCATTGAATAGTTTTTTGCTAATTTACTCCACAACTTCAAACACCCCATGCGTTTTTTTATAATCCTGTTAGTGTTGGTTGCAGCCGGATGCTCACCGCTCTACATTCCCACCACCCGCAATGTGCCGTTGTTTCGCGAACAGGGTGAGTTTCAGGCATCGGTTATTGCCTCTACGGGTGCAGAAGTGCAAACAGCGCTGGCGGTAACCGATAATATCGCCATTATGGCCAATGGTTCTTTTCTTCGACAAAAAATTTCTGAACCTGATCCTTACACCCGCTCGCACACTTTCGTGGAAGGTGGCATTGGTTACTACAAAGCGAATCGTAGATCGCGTATAGAAATTTTTGCGGGTTATGGCTTGGGAAAAGGAACCAGCTATGCGCAATACTATTTCTTTTCACAACGATTTGGAGCAAAAGATTTAGTTGCAACGGGAAGTTATAGCCGCATCTTTATTCAGCCTTCGTTTGGTCAGAACAACCGCAGGTTTAATCTTGCGTTTACTCCGCGCATTTCGTTAGTAGGTTTTTCTGAGTTTTCATCTAGCGATAATGGTAGATTTCCAACACAAACTGTCAACGTTGGTGAACTTAATGAAAAGCCACGTTTATTTATCGAACCTGCTTTAACCGGTAAGTTTCCATTGGTTGGAAATCTGCAAGGCATGTTCCAATTAGGTTTGAACGTGAAAGCTTCTCCTGATCTTTATTTTGATTATGTGCCCTTACAATTCGCACTCGGTATACAATTGAATACAGGAAGCTTGCGCACACGGGTATATTAAAATGGAAAAAGGCCTGGTCCCCCGACCAGGCCTAACCTAAACCCAACCCCTCATATATAAATATACAAGACGACTGGGGTTCCTATTGTGCAAAGGAAACGCCAGTTCGTCCCGATTGTTTTAGTAATACTGGGGAGTGGGTAAATAGTTACAGGAATGGAGACCGTTCACACAAATCAGGCACTAACATGCTCGCCAATCATACGCAAGCCATCTAATGTTAGATTGGGTTCAATAGAATGAAAGAAACTTCCTAAGGGAGTTATTACTGATGATAGCCCTCCGGTAGCCACTACCAGGCAAGGCACATTCAATTCGGCTTGAATTTTTGTTACTACATTCCTTACCAAACCTTCATACCCGATTAATATACCGGATTGAATTGCGGTGATTGTATTTTTTCCAAGCGATGACGTTGGCATCTCAAGCGGAACATCAAATAACTTGGCCGTATTTTGCGAAAGTGAACGAATGGCGGTTTTTAAACCAGGCGCAATAGATACGCCTAATATTTCGCCTGTACCCGAAACCGTAGTGAACGTAAGAGCGGTACCAAAATCAACTACAATACAAGGTTGTTTGTATTTAAAGTATGCTGCTGCAGCATTGGCAACCAGATCCGATCCAATCTCGAATGGATTGAGGATTTGCATGGGTAGTGAGGCATAAACCTTTGGCCCAAGCACGATCGGTTCTATTTCAAACAGTGTGCGCGAAACGCTTTTCATTTTGTCGTTCATGGCCGGCACTACACTGCTCAGCACAATAGTTTTTACCTGATCTACCGCGTTACCCGATTCAAAAAAGTAATCGCGGATTTTTACACCATAATAAAGTTCGGGTAAATCGGGGCGCGAAGAAATGCGCCACACATGTTTCCACTCGTTGTCTTTCCACAAGCCAACGGTTATATCACTGTTACCAATATCTAAAGCTAAAAGCATGGCGCAAGATGGAAATATTCCCGTAAAGGATAAAAAGAAAAAGCCCGCACCAATTTTGGTACGGGCCCTAAATTCTATGCTTACAGGTTTTAATCCTTATCCATCAAACTCAAAATCCCTTGCTCTTTTGCTTCCAATACAGTTTGGCCTGTTAAGTATTGATCTACTGCGCGTGCAGCTTCGCGGCCCTCGCTTATAGCCCACACTACTAACGATTGTCCTCTGCGCATATCTCCGGCAGCAAAAATACTTTCTGCCGATGTTTGGTACTTCGTGGCTTTTACATTGCCGCGTTCATCTTTATCAACACCTAATTGATCCAATAAACCTGTGTGTTGTGGATGTAAAAAGCCCATAGCCAATAAAGCTAACTCGCACGGAATTTCCTTTTCTGTTCCGGGTACTTCAACAAATGCAGGTGCTTTGCCTGGCTGAGTTTTAATTTCTACCTCAGCAATCTTTAAGGCTTTTAAATTTCCTTGTTCATCGCCTACAAATTCTTTGGTTACAATAGACCAATTGCGATCACAACCTTCCTCATGCGAAGTGGACGTTCTTAAAATCATGGGCCAACTTGGCCACGGCATAGTAGCCGTTCTATCTTTTGGCGGCTTCGATAAAATTTCTATTTGTGTAACCAGCTTTGCACCATGGCGATTGGATGTACCTACACAATCTGAGCCGGTATCACCTCCACCAATCACCACTACGTTTTTACCCGTAGCCCAGATTTCTTCTGCATTTACTTTCTTGCCGCCAACCCTGCGATTTTGCTGCGTTAAAAAATCCATCGCAAAATGTACGCCTTTCAATTCCCTTCCGGGGATGGGCAAGTCGCGCGGAATAGTGGAACCACCGCAAAGTAAAATCGCATCAAATTCTTCCTTCAATTGTTCTACTGAAACATTAACACCCACATTGGCATTGGTTTGAAACTTCACGCCTTCTTCTGTCATCAGCTGAACTCTGCGATCAACCACTTGTTTATCCAACTTAAAATCGGGAATACCATAACGAAGCAAACCACCAATTTCATCAGCACGTTCAAACACCGTAACGGCATGGCCTGCATAATTTAATTGTGCAGCAGCCGCCAGCCCTGCCGGACCAGAACCTACCACAACAACTTTCTTATCAGTGCGAGAAGTAGGAATACGCGGTTTGGCATAGCCATCCTGAAAAGCCCGTTCAATAATCGACTTCTCAATGTATTCAATAGCAACCGCAGGTTTATTTATGCCCAACACACAAGAAGCTTCGCATGGGGCCGGACAAATTCTTCCGGTAAACTCCGGGAAGTTGTTGGTGGAAATCAGAATTTCATAGGCAAGCTTCCAGTTTTCCTGATACACGGCATCGTTAAATTCGGGTATGATGTTGCCCAGCGGGCAGCCGTGATGACAAAACGGAATGCCACAATCCATACACCGCGAAGCTTGCTTTACCGTTATCTTTTCGTCAATAACCGGATCAACTTCGTTGTAATCGTTGATGCGTTTTTTTGGATCGCGTTTGCCTGGTAATTCTCGCTGCTGTTCTAAAAATCCTGTTGGTTTGCCCATAATCGAATTCAAAATTTAAGATTTCGAAATTCAAGATTTAAAACTCCAATTCAATTTTTGAATTTTAAATGTTGAATCCAGATGGTCTGTGTCCACACAGACCATCAATAATTATAACCATTTGTTATCCGGGCCTGTGTGGACACAGGCCCGGGTCAAGGAAGGCCCCAGGCCTCGGATTA
>DPSB01000013.1 GCA_003537495.1 Cytophagales bacterium
TAATGCTACGGGTGGCTTACCGCGCGGATCTATTCCCTGATCGGTAAAGCCTTCGAGTTCTTCTACCAGTCGCGCAAAATTTTCGGGATTGTTCAATGAAATTGATGTTGGTATGTTTCCTTGTTGGTGAAAGATTAAGGAAACATCGCTACCCATTTCAATTGCCAAGGGGTCTTCCATTTCAGGATTCGGAAATTCATCGGGGTATTGTTTGGGGGCAAACTCTTGTTGCAGGTAGCGCCCAACCCAACCGGATGAAAAGTAATCATCAAACCCACCACCCATGAAGGAGATGTCTCTTCCACGGAAGTGTGAGCCATTATTATTTTTATACGACACACCTTGTACTACCGTCATTCTACCACGATCGTATAAATCTTTCATGGCCAGCATATCCGGATGCAAACCAACCTGCGCATCGGATGGCAAGGTGTTATCCAACAAAATCATTTTGCGTGCACTATTCTTAGCAGGGATGGCGATGTTGGCGCGCCAGCGATAATATTCATCGTAAGCATCAACCGGAATAATACTGTTTAAGCCATCGTTGCCACCGTGCAATTGAAGTATAATCAGCACGCGGTCGTTTGTACTGTGTTCCGCCATCCGCGTAAGCGAATTTTCGGCCATTAGTTTTATGGGTATGCCGCCCAATGTAAAGGGTACGGCTGCCAGCGAAAGTTTCTTTATAAAGTTTCTGCGTCTCATCTTCTTGATTAATAAAGTTGATACTCGGGCGATTGCAACATGGCGTTGAAGAGACTTTCAAGTTGTCGCCTTACTACTTCCATATCTACCGGATTATTCCACCTAAATGTCCACGCGCCTTCTGGGTCTGCATCTATCTGGGGCGATTTCAAAAATGCTGTTAAGAAATAATTCAAACGCTCCGCAGTAAGTCCGGCATTGGCATCGGCTGCGGTATCGAACGTAAGATTATCGGCAAGGGGAAGAAAGTATTTTGCCAATTCAATAATTAGCAAACGAGCATCGGAAGCAATTCCGTTATTGATGTTGGTTTGAACAAATGCAACAGGATCAATTTTCATCATGCCGCCCATCTGGCTGTCAGAAACCAAGTCGCGAATAAATTCATAACGACTAACCAGGTAATTGGTGCTGATCCAACTGCGGTGGTAGATGGGGTATTGATGGTAAGCATCATAACCGGCCACATCGAAGGGTTCGTAATAATGCATGCCCATGCTGGTGAGGGTGCGGATCAAGTCTCCGGTTTGTTCGTAATAGGCGGCAGCATTGCTGGTTGGATCGGGCAGTTGCACGTTAAACAAGCGCAGGGTGCCAATCATTAAATCAAGTGGCGATTTAATAATGCCGCCAAAGTTGTCATCAGTTACTCCGGCAGCTGCATCGTAAAAATGTTGACTTTGAAACAGATCTTCCAACACGGGTTGAATTTTATAGCCACTACTGATAAAGGTGTTGGCCATTCCTGCAATAATCGTGTCGTCAATGGTTTGTGTTATCTCATGATACACAAAGTAGCGATACACACGTCTGCAAAAGTTGCGCGCTGTTTCCGGTTGGGCATAAATCAATTCAATTAATTGACTGATTTCATCCAGTGCACTTTCTTCAGTAGCATTGGTGCCATTTAATAGGAGTGGATCGGGTTGAATGGTTGCATTGCCAAACCGATCGCTGAATTGTTTTACAGTATTATCATGCGAACTGGCATTGGTGGCACTGCCCCGCACTTTGCCGCGTGGAAGTTTTTGCGTTCCGGTTGTATAAAGATCAACATCTTCATCAAACGTAGCGAAAGTGGTGTCTAGCTCCCAACCGGAAAGTACTGCGGCTGCTGCGCGCACATCCTGTTCTGTAAAGTTAAAGTAATCGCCTGGTGTGGTAGCAGGTGGTAAGGTACCTTCCAGACCTCTTCCGATGGAATAAAGTTCCAACAGTTCGCGTGCGTAGTTTTCATTTACACTACCGCGCACATTCAGGTTTCCATCCAACAGGCGCAGCATGGCATTGTCAACACTTATTTTTTTGGTGAGCTCTTTAAAGTTGAATTCGACAGGCAATGTTTTATCGAATGCAAACTTTCGAAAGAGTTGATTCTGAAAATAAAGCGACCGGCTGTTATCTATTTTTGATTGAATACCAGTAAGTACGGTGTGTAAAAAGAACACAATTTTTTCGCGTGCAGAATATGCTAACTGATTGCTGGGTGGAACTCCCAAGGCCAGCATCTGGCCCATGAACCAACCTTTAAAGATTTCCTGTAATTCAGGATCGCCACTATTAGCTTCGGTAGTACCGGTTAGCACCCATTCGTTTCCCGTTTCCGGATCGAGTGGTAGTACGGGGTCGGGTAGGGGTTGTTGAAAGAGTAAGGCAACAGCCTGGCTGGCATTGAGTGTTGCAAACGAATCGATCTGCAACTTGGTAGGGCCATACGTGGCCCGATGCAACAAGTGGGCGGCTCTTTTATAGCCAAGTGTGCCGCCAAATGTGGGTAAAGGCATTGGTAAAAATTAGTTCACTCGGTAAGTTAATCCATCTGTGTTAAAGTTGCGATAGGTTTTTCAGTTAAATAGCCAATACTGCCGATTACCGACTGATTTTTTCTATTGTGTGGCGCTTACCGTTTTTTTTAATTGTTGCCTGAACAAAAAGTTAACAGTACCTTAATCGCATGAAGATTATTGAGTGCCCGCGCGATGCCATGCAGGGTCTGAAGGATTTTATTCCCACAGAAAAAAAAATTATTTATCTCAATCAATTACTTAAGATTGGATTTGATACAATCGATTTCGGGAGCTTTGTTTCGCCCAAGGCCATTCCGCAAATGCGCGATACAGCTGAAGTTTTAGCTAACCTCGATTTAGCAAACACCTCATCCAAACTGTTAGCCATTGTGGCCAATGTACGCGGTGCGGAAGATGCCTGTACGTTCGAAGCCATTCGGTATCTTGGATTTCCACTGTCTATTTCAGAAACATTTCAGCAACGCAACACCAACAAATCGATTAGCGAAGCCTTGAATGTGGTGAGCGAAATTCAGGAGTTGTGTGAAAAGCATAAGAAGCAACAGGTTGTCTATATCAGCATGGGGTTTGGAAATCCGTATAACGATCCTTATGATGTCGGGATTGTAGAACAGTTTGCGGATATACTGGCTACACTTGGGGTAAAGATTATTTCGTTGGCCGATACGATTGGAGTTTCGGAACCACAACAGATTGAATACTTATGTAAATCATTAATCAAAAAATTCCCCGCTATTGAATTTGGCGCACACCTGCATTCCAATCCTAAAACGAGTATAGAAAAAATTGAAGCAGCTTTTAATTCGGGCTGTCAACGATTTGATGGCGCCCTGAAAGGTTTTGGCGGTTGCCCGATGGCGAAAGATGAGTTAGTGGGGAATATGGCTACCGAGACAATTGTTTCCTTTTTAGACTCAAAAGTTGATTTGAAGCTGAATAAGGAAGAGTTTAATAAGGCGTTGATAATGGCGAACGAGGTATTTCAGTAGGTCGGTGATCAGTAATCAGTAATCAGTAATAGAAAAACATTAACTTGTTATATGCGCTGGAAACTTGTAACCGGTAACCGGTAACTATCTCAACGCAAACATCTTTCCAGGCAACGACTTCACTACATTCTTAAATTCTAATGTAAGCAACAACGAAGCTAAGTGACTGGGCGAGAGCGAAGATTTAAAACTCAACTCATCAATCATTACGGGCGCATTGCGTTCTTTCAGGATGTAAATTACCTTTTGTTCATCAGCATCAAAGGCATTCAGATCTAGAACCGGCTGGGCAACGGCTGTGGTTTCGGCCGACCAGTTCATGATATACTCAAGGTCTTTTACTGATGAATATAAATTAGCGCGATTTGTTTTAATCAACTTGTTGCAGCCTTCTGAGTAACTCTGGATCAGGTTGCCCGGCACTGCAAACACATCTTTGTAATGTCCGTACTGTAGGGTATTTTAGAGGGTTCAATTTAACCCCTAAAAACGATGGTAAAGGCTGTTATTTACGGTCGAGTTTCTACTCAAAGTCAGGATGACGACCGACAAAAGACCTCTATTGAGGCGTATGCAAAAAGTAACGGGTACGAAGTGGTGAAATATTTTGCAGAAAAATCTACTGGTAGGAGTAAGGCTTATGAGCGAAGCGAGTTCAAAAGTCTTTTAGCATTTATTGAGAAAACCGACATTAAAATGATACTGGTCGATGAAGTTAGTCGGGTAGGAAGATTGGGTGGCAAGACCCGTATGGAGATTGAAGAACTTGCAGAAAAAGGGGTCAATATGTTTTTCCTAAAAACAGGAAAAAACACGTTGAAAGAAAACGGTGAAGTTGATTACGATACTATGCTGGTGATCGGGATACAAGCGGACTTAGCAAAAAGAGAATGGGATGACACCAGTTACCGAATAAAAAATAAACTTAAAGAGTCGGCAAAATCTGGTAAGATACAAGGGGCAAAATTTAAGGCTTATGGGTTCAAGGGTGATGAAGTTACTAAAATGATTAAACCCGTTGAATCTGAAATTGAGGTGATAAAGAATATATTTAACTGGTACGATAACGGATTATCTCGTACAGCTATCGCAGTTAATTTAAATGCAACTGGTGTACCCACCCGATACAACCAATTTAAAGGACAAACATTTAGAGGGTTAAAAGCAGAATCATATACTTGGTCTTCTCGTACTGTTTATCGAATACTTACTAATCGAATGTTAATCGGAGAACGTCACCATTTGGGCGAATTGGTTCACACATTCGAGCCTCTAATAGATAAACTTTTATTTGAACGAGTTCAAGAAAAATTAAAAAATAGAGTTAACCGACCTTTGAAGGTTATAAAAAACCCTAATTACTTGAAAGGTATCTTATATTGTGGTTGCGGTTGCGGTACATATATTAATATTGATTTGAAAAAAAGAGTAAATAGTTATAAGTGCTTAACAAAAAGCTACAGCAAGGAAGGTAAAGCCAAACCGTGTCCGAATCCATCCATTAATATAGATAAGTTAATAGATAGTCTTTTCGTTGTTCTAACTGAACAGTTTATTAGAAAACTAAAAAATAATAATGCGCAAAATAAGAACTCAAATGATGAAAAAATTGAGATTAAAAAAATAGAGTTGAGTAATGCCGAATCCGCGTTGAAAAAATTCAATACTAAAATTGATAATCTATATGAAGATTACAACGAGAGAATTATCTCTAAAACAATCTACTTAGATAAGAAAGAAAAATTAGAATTGCAGATAAAGAATGAATTAGAAAGAATTCAAGATTTAAAAAATGTTATCAATAACTTAACACAACAAATTAGCCGCCCGATTAAAGAATATTATACACGTGAACAATTTTTAATCGAAATTAAAAACATTGTTCAAAGAGTTATTATAAAGGGTGCTGATAAAANGTCAGAATCAATGATTANGGCAACACCGAAAGATGTGGGTGTATCTGTGGAGGTACTCACCACTAATGGTTCAACTTTTAAATATGTGATTAGTCGCCATTCACTTAAATATCTAATGGACGGGAAATTAGAATTAATTAATAAAGTCAAAATGATTATTCCAGTTTCAAATTTAAAATTTGAACCTAAGCAAATCCGTAAGTTTAAAGGTCGTAAAGGTTAATAATATCGCTTATGAACTACTTTAAGGACTTATTAAGGTTGATATTCGGGATGGGTGATGAATCGCCTATAAGCGATTTAAATGCTTATATATACCTTTTCATATTTATCGGAGTGCTTACACTTGTGGTGCTGATTACAAGTGAAATAATATAACACTTTTGAATCGAACACGGTATTTAAAATCCGTGTTCTAATTCCAAATCAACTTGGTGTAATATTACGCCACCATTTTTGAAAATATCCTTATTATCTGCGCAATAATATCCATTGCCAGTAAACCACGAATAATAGTTTGATTCAGGATTTTCTTTTTTCAAATCAGAAATTTCATCTTCACAATATTCACAAAATTCATCAATCGAATTGTATAATTTACCATTGTGAATAACACGGTCATTATTATTAAGTCGTTTAGTCTTATATCCCTCCCAACTATTAATAATTTCAATCCCATCTGAGTCGTTCAAAAATTTCAATAGCGGATCGTTGTTAGTACCACCCGTCCATTCACAGTAACGACCATTATCAATTTTTGTCGAAAAATAAGTGATACCTTCATTAACTAATTCACACTTGGCCAAGTGTGAGTTTATACATTCATTTCCAACTCTAATTTTTGTTTTCATATTTTTTAAACCGTTAACCTGTACACGGATTGGAGGTGTTTTAACATTCTTTTTAGCAAGCGATTTGAATCACTTTCACCCGATTACGAATAAGTACAT
>DPSB01000072.1 GCA_003537495.1 Cytophagales bacterium
ATTTCCGGTACATGGTTCACTTTCTAATACAAGCCTTGTTATTTCTAACACCAGTTATTTATCCGGTATCGTCTATCAGTCAGGTATGGTTGCGGTATGTGGTTGCCCTAAACCCCATGTACGCAGCTATTTCTGTTTTCCGGTTGCCACTTAGCACCGTACCCCCCGATTGGACATTGTTAGTGATAAGCCTGGGCTCTGGAGTTTTGTTCTTCATTATCGGGCTGGCCTATTTCAGACGCACCGAAAATTATTTTGCCGATATCGCCTGAGTTGTTATGTTACCTGTGTTGGAAGTAAAAGGAGTCTCCAAGAAGTTTAGTATTCGCCACGAAAGCGGATACCTGAGCTTGCGCGATCGGGTAACAGATTTTTTCAAACCTGCGCGCTCATCGCACGAAGATTTCTGGGCGTTGCGCGATGTGAGTTTTGAGGTTCAACCTGGCGAATCAATTGGTATCATTGGTAAAAACGGAGCCGGAAAGTCCACGCTGCTAAAAATTCTATCCAAAATTACACCACCTACCCAGGGCAGAATAATTGGCCGCGGTCGCATTGCGAGTTTATTAGAGGTAGGCACTGGGTTTCATCCAGAATTAACCGGTCGCGAGAATATATTTTTAAATGGTTCTATTCTGGGTATGAAGCGCCATGAGATAACAGCCCGGTTTGATGCGATTGTAGATTTTGCCGGAACCGAACGTTTTTTGGATACGCCACTTAAGCACTATTCCAGTGGTATGCAGTTGCGATTAGCATTTGCTGTTGCTGCATTTTTAGAGCCCGAGATATTGGTAATAGATGAAGTATTGGCCGTAGGCGATGCCGAGTTCCAAAAGAAGTGCATTGGTAAAATGGAAGATGTGAGCCGAAGTGGCCGCACCATTTTGTTTGTAAGCCATAACATGGCGGCTATTCAGAACCTTTGTACCAAGTCGATATTGTTGCAACGTGGCGAACTTAAAGCTATTGGGCCAAGTGCTGATATTGTTACGCAATACCTTACCTCACTGGATAGCCAGATTTTAGACACATCGGGTTACATACAAGTTCATCCGGAAGAATCAAACAATCCAATAAGGGCTATTGAAGTTTTATGTGATGGGCGCAGATCAGCCACAGCTTATATGGGTTGTGAACTTGAAATCAGGATTTACTTCAAAGCATTGGAAGCACTTACTAACCCTGTGTTGGGTATCATCATTAAAGATTTACAAAGTACACCGTTAATTGGCGTGAACAATCGCCATTATACCGGCAATTTTGAAACAGCTCCTATAAACAAGGGATTTGTTTCAATGAAAATACCATACCTCACGTTGTTTGAAGGCATGTATCATGTAGATGTACACCTGGGCAATGAGTTTAAGGACATAGAAGTGTTGCAGGACTGTTTTCAATTTACAGTAGAGCCAATACCATTTTCAAATTCTGGTCAATTGCCGCTCAAGTCAATCAATAGAATGTTTATTAAAGATATTACGTGGACCCTCAACTCGTCTGATCATGTGGAGTAGAATAGTGCGAAAGCTGAATTTCCTAAAGTTAAAATCAGGTGTGTTGCCCTACACGCGCTTTGAAAACGAATATGCGCCCGTTACTCAAGAAGATATCAGTAAGGCTGCTCAAAAGCTGAAGCCTTATTATGAGCAATACATCACGCATGTTTCGCGTGCCGACATGGCTATGTCGTTAGAGTTAGCAGCATTTGTCTTTGCACTTTGTGTAAAGAAAGGGTATAAAAATTTACTGGATCTGGGAAGTGGATTTAGTTCGTTTGTTTATCGGTTGTATGCATCGGAGCAAGTAGGCGTACAGGTGTTATCAGTTGATGACGATGCGCAATGGCTGGAAAAAACAAAAAGTTATCTGCGCCAGCATGGCTTACCTGATGCGGGTATGCTTACACTTGATCAATTTTTACAACAACCTGTTACTAAGTTCGATTGTGTGCTGCACGATTTGAATTTTGTAGAGGTACGCATTAATTACGTGCAACATGTGTTAGATGCCACTGCAAATAGCGGTGTTCTAATTTTAGATGATGTGCACAAGCCTGATTACCTGTATCTGGTTTTGGATATGCTGAAACAAAAATCAATTTCTGTTTACGATTTAAAACCGGTAACCCTCGATTCGTATAATCGATATGCGCTGGCCGTTTTACAGAGATAATGTATGCAGCTAAGTATCATTATACCTACAAAAGATCGGGTACCTGTTTTTCAAAAAACCCTTTCAGCAGCAGTTAAGGCAACAGCCCATGTGCCCTGCCAGATTATTGTGGTGAATGATTCGAAAGCAGATACACCAATCGTACCTGAAAAAGTTACGCTTATTGCAAACCCAAGCCAGGGAGTTGCCGCAGCCCGAAATGCCGGAGCAAAATTGGCAGTAGCCCCGTTGCTTTTGTTTTTAGATCACGACATTTTGATTTCGAAAGAATCAATCGATCATACGCTGGCAATGCATCAACAGCTGACCCAGGCGTGTATTAATCTGGATTGGGTTTACCCCGAAACACTTCAGGCCCAACTTTCCAAAAACAGTTTTGGTCGGTTTTTGAAAACAAATAAAATGACCTCGTTTGAAGGTTGGTATGGAAAAGGCTGGCAGCCTGAAACTTTGTTTAAGTCTGTATCTGTTGCCAGTTTTCATCTTTCCATTCTTAAAACAGATTTTGAACGTGCGGGTGGATACACCGAAAATTTTCCACATGCCGGTTTTGAGGATTATGATTTTCCCAAGCGTTTAAAAGCAGCAGGCCTCAATTTTTTTATTGATAGTCGCGTGCAAGTATTGCATAACGAAGAAGACCGGATTAATCTTGATAACTGGTTGGACAATCAGCAGCGAAGAGCTGAAACGCGTAGGGTAGCTGTAGATCTGGGATACACCGAACTTGCCATTCGGTACAGTTTGGTGAAAAGGATTGCCCTTCGTGTCATTAACTTTACTTATTCTTTCTGGCGGGTAGGATTAAATTCATTTTCAGTGAGTCCGGCTTTGGATTTTTTATACGTACAAGGTATTGCAGTATTAGTAGCCGCCAGAATTTTTAAAGGGTATAACTTTAAGTCATGAATATTAC
>DPSB01000570.1 GCA_003537495.1 Cytophagales bacterium
GATCCTAACAATGGCAAAATATATCGATGCAAAGTCTGGCTGGAGGGAAATAATCTTAAACTCAGAGGCTACCTTGGTCCCTTCTTCCGTACACAAACCTGGCTACCCGAGCGGTAATTATCATCTCATCGTAAAAATACCGACATTAATCCCCGATTAGTTCCGTTTATCATATAGTAAAGGTTACCAAACGTGGCGCTACGAGTATTCAAAAGCAACTTGCAAATAGACGAAAAGGAGATTTTCGAGCGGATCCAGAACGGAGACGAGAAGGCTCTTGAGTTAATTTATAAGAAGTACTACAGAATGATGACCAAACTGGTGATCACCAACAGTGGTACAGAAGAAGAGGCACGAGATATTTATCAGGACGCATTGATTGTTTTCTGGCAGAAGGCCAGATCGGGCAACCTGGTGATGACAGCCAAAATGAGTACTTACATCTACAGTATTTGTCAGAATCTGTGGCGTAAGGAACTCGACAGGAAGAAGCGACTCTCGCACGAAGAAAAAGATGCTGCCCAGTCGATGGACATGGATAGCCCGGAGCGCGAGAAGATCATTGCCAAATGCCTGGATCAGTTGGGTGAAACTTGCCGCAAGGTTTTGATGTATTATTATTTTGACGACATGTCGATGCAAGAGATAGCCGAAAAGTTAGGCTTCGCGAACACCGACACCGCCAAGACAAAAAAGTATAAGTGCAAACAGAAGTTGGATGAATTAGTGAAGACACAGTATTCTGAGCACGATTTTTTAGACTAACGGAAAAGACATGAACAACATTGAATTAATAGACGACTACCTGACTAATAAGTTAAGCGATGCACAGCGGGAAACGTTTGAACAGCAAGTGGCTGCGGACCCAACGCTAAAGGCTGACGTAGAGTTTCAACGGCAGGTGATTGAAAGTGTGAAAAACGCACGCGCAGCAGAACTGAAATCTATGCTGAACAACGTACCAATCGGTGCAGCCAAAGAGTTTTCTACCTTGAAAGCGGCTGCAGGTGTTGTAGGGGGTGCTTTATTAATCGGTTCAATTTATTGGTTTGGAAGTGGTGAAGAGCAGCCCATAATAGCAGAGCCTAAGGATTCGATCAGTATTGTTACAGAGAACGAATTTGCACCTGCCTCAGAAGATGAGGAATTAACAAACACAGCAGAACAAACAACCGAAGTAGAGGCAAAACCTGAGGCTAAGTTTGATACCAAAGCAACAACAACAGTTAAGAAAGATGTGGTTAAACCAAACATCGAGGTGGTTGACCCGAGTGTTGAATTAGTAGAGAGTACTTCTTCGCCTGTCAATCATGGTGTGGTGCATGCAACACCGCCTGCCATAGAAGTTAAATCACTTGAAGTGAATGTCGATTCCACCAGCAAAAAATATAAGTTCCATTATCAGTTTGTAGAAGGCAAGGTGGTGTTGTATGGTTCTTTCGATCGTAGCCTTTACGAAATTATTGAATTGAATGGTGGTAAACACTCGGTTTACCTATACTATCAAAGTAATTATTACCAGCTTACAGAACAAGCTACGGGTATTACCCCGTTAGAGGTGATAACTGACAAGGCTACCGTTACAAAACTGGAGACTTACCGAAAGAAGTAATTCATCCCCATCATCCTTCATTAGCAAACCGCTGCATTAAAAAATCGGGCAATACTGCTATATTTGCCCGATGTCAACGGGCGAAACTCGATTTAAAATCCGGAAGAAGAAACTCGGCACCTACCCTTACCTGAGCGTAGTGCTTAGTATCACATTAGCCCTTTTCGTAATCGGGGTTTTTGGGGCACTCGTCATCTATTCAAAAGAGCTTGAAAGAATTGTTCGGGAAAATGTTAAAGTTCAGGTTTATCTGAACAGTCAGGTTTCGGATGTGCAACGTAACCAGATTGAAAAAGGCCTTGCATCCAAGCCTTATGTGGGCGAAGACAAAAATGCCATTCAGTTCGTAAGCAAAGAAGAAGCTGCTAAACTGTTTATTGAAGAAACTGGCGAAAACTTTAAAAATTTTCTCGGAGAAAATCCTTTAAAAGATGCTTACCTGGTTCGCATTAAAGAGGGATTTCATGATACGGAGAGCTTAAAAAAAGTCAAGACTGAAATAGAACAGATTGGTGGTGTTTTTCAGGTACACTACATCGAAAATGTAATCGACTCAATAAATCAAAACATCACCAAGATTGGTTTGGTTTTAATGGGCTTAGTTGCTTTGCTCCTTTTGGTGGTTATGCTATTAATCAACAACACGTTGCGGCTTGCATTATTCTCACAAAGATTCCTGATCCGCAGTATGCAATTGGTTGGAGCCCGCAGTTGGTTTATTCAGAAACCGTTTCTATATCGCGCAAGTTTGCATGGATTTATTGCCGGTGCATTGGCTTCGGCCTTATTGGTCGCGCTGATTACCTTTGCTACGCAGCGCGTGGCCGATCTTGCTCTTATTCAAAATAATAACAGACTGCTTCTGTTATTGGGCTTTCTGATTGCACTCGGCATGCTGGTTGCCTTTCTCAGCACCTACCGCGCTGTCAGCAAATATTTAAAACTATCGTTAGACGAACTTTATTAAACTCGATGAGCAAACTTGCATTTGGAAAAAAGAACTACCAACTAATGATATTAGGATTGGTATTGTTGGTAGTAGGTTTTGCTATTATGGCAATGGACAAAGAACCGTATGGCTTTGGATTTTTAGGCTTAACCCTTAGCCCGATAATTGTTTTGGCTGGTTTTATTACCGAAATATTTGCCATTCTTTACACACCCAAACAAAAGGATTGATTTAGTTTCCATGTCTTATTTCGATGCCATCATCCTGGCCATAGTTGAAGGGCTAACGGAATTTCTACCCGTTTCTTCTACCGGACACATGATAATTGCTTCTTCCCTCCTGGGCATTGAAAGCGATTCGTTCACCAAAACATTTACAGTAGCTATTCAACTAGGCGCGATTGCTTCCGTATTAGTGCTGTACTGGAAACGATTTTTTCAAAACTTTAACTTCTACTTTAAACTATTGGTGGCTTTTATACCTGCTATGGTATTTGGGTTGCTGTTTAATGATCAGATTGATGCACTTCTGGAAAATGTAATGGTAGTTGCCATTTCATTAATCTTTGGTGGTATTGTTTTTTTATTCATCGATAAACTTTTTAATCAGGAATCTGAATCAACAGAAATAATAACCTATAGTTCCGCATTCATTATTGGCATGTTTCAGGTAATTGCCATGATTCCAGGAGTTTCGCGTTCTGCCGCTACCATTATTGGAGGCCTCACGCAGAAACTCAACAAAAAGACTGCCGCCGAGTTTTCATTTTTTTTGGCTGTACCCACTATGCTGGCAGCAACCGGTTATAAGTTATTGAAGTTTTACCTGGATGGTAACACATTCGGGCAAGAGCAAATAACCACTTTAATGATTGGTAATGTGGTTGCCTTTGTTGTAGCGCTGCTTGCCATCAAATCTTTCATCTCTTACCTGACAAAGCACGGCTTCAAAGTATTTGGTTATTATCGGATAATACTTGGCTCTATCATTTTGATTCTATACTGGTTCGGTATCGATCTGCAGATTGTATGAGCGAATATCTTGATCGTGTGCTGCTGATCAACAAGCCGCTAGAATGGACTTCGTTTGATGTGGTGAACAAGCTCCGCAATAAATTAAGAATCAAAAAGATTGGACACGCTGGAACGTTAGATCCATTGGCAACTGGTTTACTGATTTTGTGTACCGGCAAAATGACCAAGCGGATTGACGAGTATCAAGCGCAGGAAAAAGAATACACCGGTACTTTTGTTATCGGCCAAACAACTCCATCGTACGATCTTGAAACGGAAGTCTCTGCTCCTACTGAAATCGGGCATATTACGGATGATCAGATTAAACAAGCCGCACAAAAATTTACTGGAACTATTCAACAAATTCCACCCGCACATTCTGCAATCAAAGTAGATGGCAAACGTGCCTATGCGCTTGCCCGAAAAGGAGAAGAAGTAATTCTGAAACCCCGGGAAGTTTTGGTTTCAACTTTTGAA
>DPSB01000385.1 GCA_003537495.1 Cytophagales bacterium
TAAATCAATTATTGTTGCAATTGGAAGATTTAGAGGTCTTGCTAAGTCTATCTGTTGTGCGTTTCTTTGGATAATTAGTCCTTGAAACAAAAAACTTAAAAGTTTATCTATGTCTGTTCCTTTTTGGATAAAGTCAATGGTTTGTAAAAATGCGGTCTTTAATGAGTCGGGTCTTATTGCACCTGAATAGTTTGAATCATAAGGAACTTTTTGCTCCAATGAACGTGTAAGCCATCCACTCTCTGCCATTGCAGGAAATTTTACACTTTTTAGAAACGGTGTGATAAACTTTGAATCAAAAGTCCTTCCTGAATAACCGTTTGGAATACTAGTTTGGTGGTTTCTAATGTCTTGGTCAGGATTAAGTTTTTTGTAAACAGAACTTGTTAAGATGACAGTAATAACTGCTTTTGCTGATTCAGACCTTCCCAAAATTTCAAGAAGATGGTTTGCAATAGTTGAATCTAAGTCGGATTTGATTTCATTATCGGAACCAACAACTGCCATTGATTCGTTATAGATTTTCTCTAAAAATTCGGTTGGTTCCATTCTATTTCTCGATTTTTAAAAGTTGTTTTTTAATTTGCTCGCCTACTGCTTTAATCATTGGAACAGCAACAGAATTGCCAATTTGTTTGTAAAGCTCTGCTTTGTTATTTAATAGTTTAAATTTGTTCGGAAAACCCATAATTCTGTAACACTCCTGAATAGTAAGTTTTCTAACTTCTCCTTCGTGCCAAATCCAAAATCTACCTGATGATTCTTGAGAGGGTAGTGCTGGATGCACTCCTTCTGTCGAATAGATTCTGTTTGGTTGTTTATGAACTCTTGAAAGATGCTCTGTCCCTGGTCTTACTCCTGCTTTTCTAATTGTTTTATTTCTGTAACCTGCGAATACTAAGCCTGAATCTTGAATTTTTTGCTCGTCCAAAATAGTGTATGGCTCATCCAAATATTCAAATTCATTCTCTTTATCTAAAAAGTCTTTAAGTGCTGGTTTAGGTTTCTTTTTAATTTTTGCAAAGTCAAATTTGGTTTCCTTGTGTCCAATTATGATTATGCGTTCTCTGTTTTGTGGCAAACCAAAATCTGATGCATTTAATACTTTTTTTGAAACAACATAACCTAACTCTTCAAGGTGCTGAACAATTGTTGAAAGTGTTCTCTTATTATCGTGGTAAACTAAATGTTTAACATTCTCAAGGAACACAACTTTAGGTTGTCTTTTTTCAATAAGTTCAAAAACGTGATAAATCAATGTTCCCCGAGTATCTTCAAAACCTTTCATTTTTCCCGATATGCTGAAAGGTTGACAAGGAAAACCTGCACAAAGAATATCGTGTTTAGGAACAATGTCTAAATTCAGTTTTGTAATGTCGCCAAATGGAACTTCTCCAAAATTATATTCATAAGCACGTTGTGCGTGATAATTGAACTCTGATGAGAAAACACATTTACCGCCAAGTTCTTGTAATGGTATTCTAAACCCGCCAATACCTGCGAAAAGGTCTATAAAGGTAAACTCGGGGTTTTCAGGTGCAGGAAAAGGAATGTCCCATTTTATTGGAAGCATTGCCTGTAATTCAGGTTCTGCAACAATGCTTAATTCTTCATTAACCGTTTCAAAGTATTCCTTTGCTCTTTTTTCAAAAGATTTTGAAACTCCATTTGTGTGATTGTGAAGGTAGTGCGTGAAAAAAGCTAAATCTTCTGCATTACCATTTAAGGTTTCAACTTTTAGCTTATCCCGAAGTTTTGAATATTTTATCATAGCTTAAAAGTTTATTTTACCTTGTTGTTGATTTTTGATTCGCATATACTTTGCCTTTTCTTCAGCCGCTTTTAAAAGTTGGCTTGGTTCTTCTTGGGGATAGATTATTTCAGCAATTTTCTCACTAAAATATTCGTGTTCCAATTGTTTTAAGTCAAGGTCAAAAATTTTTGAAAGCTTCGGTAATACGTCCACTGGCACATTTCTCTTTCCGTTTTCAATTTTGGAAAGTGTAGATTGGTCAATGTCCAAAGCTGCTGCAAGTTTTGTCAGTGTCAAACCGCTATCTGCTCTAAGTTTGTGAATGTATTCTCCGAATGTTTCTTTCATTTTCTTGAAAATTTCGCCTTGACAATTTTGGCAAATTTACAAATAAGTTTGATTCTTTGCTGTCAAAGTCTTGAAAATTTAAGTCGGTTTATTTTCGGTGGTGTCGTCTTTTAGGGTGACGGCTAACGGCCACGGCTATGCGGCAGTTGGGGAATTGTCGCACGGATGAAGACCGCCTGTCGCTCTAAAATAACGATTTTTTCAACAACTAACGTTATGTAAGCTGGCCGTTCTCATCTGCGTAGCAGGCCAGCGAATCCTGGAAACGTGTCAGTTCATAGCTGAAGTTGACCAGAAATTTCTTGCTGAAGTTCCAAACGTCCGCCCCAATTGCGCATAACCGTTGTTAGCAGTGGGGCCAATGTATTCAATTAAAAAAGTTGCAGCTAACATTACAATGCGTCAGGTTAGTGGAGACTAAATTCGCGTAAACTGTGTTATCGTGAAAATTAGAAAAGAGCCAAACCCGCGGTCAGCACTTAGGAAACAACCTGGACACCGGCCTCACTGCTAACGTATCGCATAGGCTTGCAGTTAGGGTATTAGAATTACTGTCGCCTATAACGCTCATACCAAAAGTAACGGGATTTTGAATAACAACGAACACAAGATTGCGCCACTAAGAGCGTAGCAGAATGGCGCAACCGGATTAGAACCACCGTCGCCCATTAACTGAAGATGAATAGCGCTATGTGGCTGATTTTCAATCTGTCACGCCCTAATTGCGCCTATGCGCTGTTGTGCGTTCGTGCTACTAATCTGATTTGTCATCGGGTTTTGTTTCTAACTCCTGAATGGTTTTTTTTGCTTCTGCCAATCTTATTTGTTTATTCTTTTCTACCAGTTTTGTCGTAGCCCAATGTTCCAATTTATGATGCAGGGGCACAAGCAATGCTGCAATACAAACCAATGCCAGCAACATGAGTGCCGGAGAATGATGGGTGATGCGTTCTAAAAAGGGATGAAGTAATAAATTTAAAAACTCAAATACCAGTAACAACGCGACCACGCCGAGAAATTGAATAAGTTTTGTATTGGTGATTAATTTTCGGCTAAGCAGTAAGAATGCAATGATGAAAGTGATGATGCCAAGGGCTAACAAAGCGTATTGGATGTTTTGTTTTCGTTGTTGTTGTACTTTTATTTTTTCTGTAGCCAGTTCCTGTTGCCGTAAATCCTCTTCAAAGGTCATTAACAAAATTTGCTGATTCGTTTTGTTACTGCTTAACGAATCGTTGGCTATTTTTATAAGCTTTGCATATTTTAATGTGCTGTCGCAATTTGTTTTTTCATAGATGTCAGAAAGTAGTTTTGCCGGTTTACTGCTCAGATAAAAGAAGGCAGTATTGCTTACCGTTTCAATCGCTTTTCTTGCATAGAAGGCGCAGGAGTCGGTTTGATTAATTCGCTGGAAATGTTCTGCCAAAGCTGTGCATGTTAAATTGCGGTACCTGATATTAGAGGTGCCTTCACTTCGATTGAGAGCCATATTAAAATAGCCTATAGCTACTGGGGTATTGCCCATTTTGCTATGTACACCACCCAGGTTTATAAATACATAAGGATTATTGGAAACTATTTTTAGCCGGGTAAAAATTTCATAAGCCCTTTGTGAATACATCAGCGATGAATCCAGGTTATTGGTAGCAAGATATACGGCACCTAGGTTTGAAGGAGCCCAGGCTTTCATTTTTTCATTGTGTCCTTTATCAGCATGTGCTGTGGATGACAGGTAAATTTTAGCAGCCTTATCGTATTCCTCCCTGTCTCTGTAAATATGACCTGTTTGATTTTCTGCGGAAGCCAATAAAGATTGATTATTGGTTTTTTCTGCGATGGCAATTGCTTTATGATGATAATCAAGGGCTTTAATAGGGTTTCCCAGCAGCCGGTAACCCTGTCCCAAAAAGGAATAGGCCATTGCCTGTCCAATGTTATCATTGTCTCTTTGTGCCTGGTTTAATATCTTTAATCCGGTCTCAATGCACCATTTCGGGTCATTGTTAATTTCTGTTCCCACCATGCTTATGAATAAGTCAAATCTTTTGTTTTCGTCTTTTTCTACAGCGACTTTTTGTAGTAGGGAGTCTACGTTTGATTTTTGTGCAGAAACTACTTGCACAGTTGCAATAAAATATAAGAAGAGTATCGTTTTTTTCATTTTCAGTTAAAGTTGCTAAATATAGAATTTTGTAATTTAGGTAATATGTCGCCAAAATATATTAATTAAATATGTGTAGAGTGTCGCAGCGGCATGACGCACAACGGCCACGTATTTCCGCAGGCCGGGTATTCGGAGCCCGGTCGCCCGAAGCCTGTCGCACTAAATTAACGTAATTTAACCGAAGAACGAAACGTAAGGTGCGGCACAAAGAGCGTAGC
>DPSB01000282.1:0-192 GCA_003537495.1 Cytophagales bacterium
TCTTTATACTCACTCGTAAACGATGCAAATGTTCTAAATCAGAATCCTCGCTTAAGTCTTTTAGATGTCTTTCAACTGATTTCAGTTGTTCTAAAAGGAATATATGAAGAACTTCATTATTCATAAATTTTCTCCTTGCTTATTACGGAGCCGTCTTAAAGAAGTTGGGCTTTGAGAACCCTTTTCGCTAAA
>DPSB01000282.1:487-1299 GCA_003537495.1 Cytophagales bacterium
TTTGAGAACCCTTTTCGCTAAACCGAACGTCGTACTAAAATAACAAAAAGTAACCGAAGACCGAACTGTAAGGAGCGGCACTAAGAGCAGCCTGTCCGCAATGGCGGATAGCACAATGCCTCACCGCTATAGAATTTCTTGTCGTTCATTTAATAAGACCAATTAGAAAAAGCTGTTCGAATTACCATGCGACGCCTGGCTTGAGAAAATACGATATTATAGGCAGCACTACTGTTTCTGAATGTAATTAATCAACAATTTCGTTCTACTCTACTTAACTATGGCATATTTTCAGGTGGGCCAGCCGTCCTTTCAAAAGTCATTACACCTGCTGAGATATCGATATTATCCGATGAATATTTTTTTTCAAATTTAACTTTCAAATACTCTTTGTTTAAGCTTACAATTGAAAACACAACTCTTCCCCTTTTATCACATATATCTTTGAAAAGGATAACTGATGTTTTGAATTCATCAAAAGGCTCAAATATTCTAAATCCAAAACTTATACCTAATTCAGTATTGCTTGTCTTTTCAATTAATGTGAAATCTGATTGTATTTCATCGCTACTAAATGTCAATCTTTCAATAGAATATTTTTTTCCATCTTTTGAAAAAACCTTAGCCCTAATATCATTTTCAATCAATTGCCAATTGCCCACAATTAAATGAGGCTTAGGGTTAGCCCTAAAAGAAGTAAATGATAAAAAAGAGAATAAAATAGAGATATATAAATTAAAGTCTTTCATTTTAGAATTTAAGCTACGAAGTTTGGGTTAAAGTATTGCATACAACGGCCACGTATTTCCGCA
>DPSB01000282.1:1666-4521 GCA_003537495.1 Cytophagales bacterium
AATTTAACCGAAGAACGAACTGTAAGGTGCGGCACTAAGTGCGTAGCAAAATGCCGCACCGATTTAGAACTTTTCGTCGCACATTGACTGAAGCCAATTAGAAAAATGATGCCCAAATTTCCAGGTCGCGCCCGGCTTGAGGAAATACGATGTTGGCTGAAGGTTTTTCGAGTTATAAAAAAATGCCGTTGAAGAGTACGATCCTCCACTTGTCGGGATCTTCATACGTTTCACTTTTACCTTCCCAGTATGGATTTTCGGGTTTTACAGGAAAGCAATTCATTTGCTCAAGCCTCTTATTAGCTTCTGTATATTCCGTAGAATTGTTGAAATAAAAAACTAGCAGATGCTCATTGGTAGGCTCCGGTAATGCTGTCTCATTTACATGTTTAGTAAATTCAAGATGATGTTCACTGTCGGGAAGCCCTATCATAACACCGTCATATCCCTCGTGACCTGCAAATTGTCCGATAACCTTTAAACCAAGCCCATCTGTATAAAACCTTGTGATTTCTGCCAGTTGATTGGTGGGTCTAGCTATTCTGAATTGTACTGCTTTCATTTTTCTGAATTATGTGATTATATAATTTGCCTGATATATCTGCTGCGTCTGATTAGCATAGATAATAATAGAGAAAGCAAAATACCGGCAATGGTAACTGCTATGAACTTAATATTGGCATTGAGCAAAAGATTTATTATGCTATACTGCAATAAAATGACGATAAATAAATGCACCAGGTATATGCCATAGGCATTCGCTGATAATTTTGAGACAAATGCATTCGTACTGTTTCCATACTTTTTGAAAAGTGCAAGGAGACCTATGCTAATTCCAATACACATTACTGATTCTATAAGCGATTCGGTTATCCAATAATTTTTTATTTCATCCGGCAGATACCTTTGAACTATATAGATGAAAACTGCAAAGCCAAAAAAAGCTAAGCTATATTTACTTTTTAACTGATTTAGCCAACTAGTATGATTGAAAAAAGCCCCTGCTAAAAAAAGCAAAAAGTATTGCGACAGGTGAGCAGGCTCCAGCGGTATGAGCCAGGTTCGCCAGGTATCTATCGGATATTTCAATCGTACTGCAGCACACAAGACTGTTATGACCACTGTAAATATTAAAATATGGCTAACAGTTAATGAGCCGGCTTTTTTAGCAAGATCGATAAATTTTTTATGAAATAAAATATTGTAGACTATTGAATAGGCCAGTAATGAGGCTACAAACCAAAGATGGCCTGTAGCAACCGGCGGCTTGTGCAGGTAACTGTCGGCAAAGAAACTAAATACATTACGGTTGCTTTCTGTAAAAAAATAATTGAATGGGAGAAAGATGAATAACGTAACGAATAGTAAAGGTATACCTAATCTTTTAAACCGGTCATTCATGAATGCAAGGTTTGATTTCATTTTAATACTGAAAACCATAAAGTAACCAGAGATAAAAAAATAAAGACCCATCATGTAAGATGCATTTAAAAAAAAGAAATCCCTCAACCAGTCAGCTTTGAAAGGATCGTTTACAACCCATACACCCCCGGTAGTACCATAGGCTTGAGCAGCATGGTGCGCCACTACCAGGCCGGTAAGAAACACTTTAATATTATCTATATAAACAATGCGGTTGCCGTTCATCCTATTTGATTCGAGACTTTTACCAATTAGATTGACTCTGCTTTGTTTTTCAGTGCCAGGTTCATTTCAATAAAATTATTTCTTGTTTCTTCCCCTATTTTTTTAAAAATAAATGAACTGAGCACTCCACTGAATATTTCTGAATGTATCAACTTAACATGATTGTTACCCGCATCTTCTATTATAAATGAATGGACACCGTCAAACAATCCCTTAAAGAAAAGATTGCCGAGCCAGGAGAAACTTTCGCCGTATTTCACTTCTTGGATAATCGGATTGAACCTAATAGTCTTATCTCCGTTTCGTAATGTGTTTTTTAGCTTGCTTCCTTTTTTTAACTCCCCTTCTATACTTATAATAAAGGGATTCCATACATGATAAGAAGAGAAATCTGTGAGTACCTGCCACACTTTCTCCTTCGAAGAATTAATTATTATTTCTGTTATAATCTGCTTGTTCATAACGTATTTATTTATGGAACAAAGCTATGAAGGTAGAATAGTAGGTTTATTATCTTTTGTAAAGAAATCAGCTTCCTTCCATAAGCCGTTTTCGGATTCGACTGAGGGAAACAGGTGTAATACCCAGGAAGGAGGCAATCATATGATGCGGTACACGAAGTAGTAAATCACCTTGTGTAGCTTCAAATTTCTTCCATCTTTCTTCAGGGCTATCAAGTATATAGGACGACAATATCATTTGTGCATTGATAAACCGCTGTTCGGATATCTTGCGGGCAACCGTTTCCATTTTGGGAATCTTTTTATAAAGTGTTTGCAAATCATCATAACTAATAACAAGAAGTTCGGCATCTTCCAGGGTATCTAGTGATTGATTGCCAGGCGTCTGGCGCAGAAAACTTTCATAGCAACTTGCAAAAAGGTGCTCTCTGAAAATAAAAGCGGTAATGTCTTCTGTGTCTTTGGTGTAGTATAGCCGCAGTAGCCCCTTGCTTATAAAATATAACTCTCTTGCAATTTTTCCTTTTTTTATCAGGGTGAATTTTTTTGGCACTTGCCTGAATGTGAAATAGCTTTCTATGATATGCTTTTCCTCATTAGTAATATTCTTGAATTGTGATATGTAGTCAAATAATGGGGTAAACATAGCAAGCAAATAATACCGGTTGATTAATCAGAGGGTTTAAACTTTCAGCCAACGGCCACGTATTTCCGCAGGCCGGGTATTCGGAGCCCGGTCGCCCGAAG
>DPSB01000281.1 GCA_003537495.1 Cytophagales bacterium
AGACAGCGCTTATCATCATCGCCACCTTTGGCTCCATTCTCATCACTAAAGTGCACATCTATGCGGGTAATGTAATCGCTGAACCGATCGAACTCCGCCTCAAGCGTTTCTGTACAATAAGCAATCAATCTTTCGCTGCCTTCAATGTGCCGGTCGGTGTTAACTTCTATTTTCATAACAGGTAGAATTTTAAAATCGGGTACATGTTAGTAACATAAAATTTAACAATCAAATTAAGATTAAGATGATTTGGTGGTTGGCTGAAAGAGACTCAAAAAGGTTGTGCTTACGAAATAAGTATAATCTTAAACTTTTGATTGGCTAAAATCCAAACAGACGAAAATAAAAGTATCCAGCCGAGCGTTTGTAATACATAGGCTCGGGCATATTTTTCTTGCACGATGGTTTTATAGAGCAACCCAAAATGAATAATGACAAATATTATTGGAAGAGTAAACAACCCAACATTCAGATACCTACTGATCCATCCAAGATCATTCACATTGCGATAATTCATAATTCCAGATAGAAATTCCAGATAGAAACACGTGAACAAGAATGGAAACCAAAGCATGTTTCCTTTGAAGCGGATGATATAGTAAACTGAGAAAGAGGTTAGGAATGTAACGGCAGGCCCCACCACACTAACCACCATAAAGTCTTCCGTTGAATTCCATCTCAATGCTTTAGGATAAGCAGTGTTTAACGTCATCACCATTTTGTAACCAATGAGTTCGCCCATTATCCAATGAGCAAACTCATGTGTTAAAAAACAGAAAACAACTGCTCCAAGCGAAACAACTGCTAACGTGGCTTTGGAAAACGTCATTACTTCACCGTAGCCGGTGCAGGCTCCGGATGTTTCGCATACCTTTCAAAAAATTCAATTACACGCAGCATGTGATCCATCATTCTTCCCGGATTACCGCTGCGTGTAAGTTCATGGCCTTCGCGTGGGTAGCGAATGTATTCTACCGGTTTATTCAGAATCTTTAAGCTTTTATACAACATTTCCGATTGAATTACACCGGTGCGTAAATCCTGATCGCCATGGATAATCAATAAAGGAGTGTTTATTTTATCCACGTAAGTAAGAGGTGATTCAAAATCCAGTACTGCTTTTGTTTCTTTGTCCCAAGGCCAGCCACCAAAATTGGTAGGCACCAATCGCCAGGCATTGCCTTCGCCCATAAAGGTGGTAAGTTCATAAACACCGCGTTGCGCGTTGGCTGCTTTAAAACGATTGTCATGCCCCAGAATCCAGGCAACCATATAACCGGCATAGCTACCGCCTTCTACAAACAACTGATCTTTATCAATCCATGCATGTTGTTTCATGGCTTCATCCAATGAAGCAAGAATGTCTCCGGCAGGGCCCGTGCCCCAATCTTTAAAATTTCCTTTCTTAAACTTATCGCCATAACCACCGCTACCGCGTGGATTACAATACA
This sequence comes from Cytophagales bacterium, assembly GCA_003537495.1. Lineage (GTDB taxonomy): Bacteria > Bacteroidota > Bacteroidia > Cytophagales > Cyclobacteriaceae > ELB16-189. Next base: position 1,452 of record DPSB01000281.1, read on the forward strand.
CCAATCCATAACCCCAACTGTTTTCCAGTTGATACTCGTGCCACATGCTGAAAATACCCGGCCCCCACATAGCCGATGGCCCACCGTGAATATTGAGAATAGTCGGATACTTGAGTCCATCTTTTTTGTTGGCTGGTTCCTGTACCCAGTATTGAATCTTTGTTCCGTCAGGTCGCGTGAACCAATATTCTTTCGGTGAACTGATAAGGCGGTTCTTAACCCAACCTTCGTTCAATTGTGTAAGCTGCCGATTTGATTTGTCTTTTAAGTTGTAGAGATAAACCTCCCACGGGTTTTTAGTTTCCGTAAGCGCATATACCACTTTATCGCCACGCACATCAAAATCGTTTACGCCATTATCGTTGCCGAAGATTTTAGTAATAGCTCCACCTTTAGCCGGAATGCTGAACAACGGAATGTCACCTTCGGTTTGCGATGAAAAATAAATAGTTTTTCCATCGGCCGACCAGATGTGATTGCCAATGTCGCGATCGAGTGCTGCTGTTAAGATAACCGGCTTACCTGCGGCAGCAGGGACAATTGCCAGATTGCTTTGAGTAGCATGGCGATTATCAATTGCCGTTGTATAAAAAGTAACTTGAGTACCATCGGGCGAGTAAGTTGGATTTGAAATGCTATAGCCAGGCCACGTTAAAAACTCCTTAGCGTTTTTGGTAGCGACATCAATAATCCACAGATCACTATCCTGTTCGCGATCGGGATGAACTTTATACACACGCGAAGAACAGATAATGCTCTTACCATCGGGCGACCAGCTTGCGGATTGAAAATCCTGGAAGCCTTGTGTTAACTGCACATCCTTCTCATCAGAGCCAACAGTTTTTATAAACAAGTGTGTAAAATTTTCTTCGGGACTCAGGTTAAGTTCGCCTTGCAAATCCTGACGAATCAACACGCGGGGATTATTATCCACAGTATTCTTTGCAAGCCACGCACGTACTTCTGTCAACGATCCATCGGGGCTGGTAACAACACCTTTGCGTTCATCCGCTTTCATGTTTTTAAAGTTGGGTTCATCGCCTTGCGTGCGGCCAGGGCGTTCATATGTCCATGGTGTTTTGCCATCTATTTTTGAAAAAGGAATCCCTGCTGAATACAAAATCTTTTTTCCATCGGGGCTCCATTGTGGATTGCTCGCACCATATTCTGCTTTTGTTATTGCATGAGCTTCTCCACCACTTAATGGTAATAACCACAATTGCGATTTGTCTCCATCGGTACGTACAAAAAGAATTTGTTTACCATCCGGGCTCCATTGTGGTGACAAATCATTTTTATCACCAAAGGTTAATTGCAACGGTTCGGTTTTGGTTACCAGATCCAGCAGGTAAAGATTGCGGGTGTAGTAATATTCATTTTCATTTTTTACTCCCTTACGGTTTACAACCAATACGGCCTTGGTACCATCAGGCGAAATTTGAATTTGATTGGTGGTGGCAATCTTCATCAGATCAGTAGCCACAATGGGGGTTTTGGTCTGGCTGTAGCCGGAGATGACCACCAGCACCAGAACAACTACTTTCAGGAGTTTCATAAAGTTTATGATTTTGAAGTTGGAAGTTGAGTAAAAAGGAATTGACTCAAAACGGTTTTGGGATGAGTGGAGGTTAAAGGTTTACAACCTTGTTGGTTTCGAATAAAAAAGGTTGTCAACCTTTTGATAAACTAAGGTTGTAATCCTTGAAATTGTAAAACGTTTAACTCTGAATCATCGCCAGAATATCATCCACAAATTCACGCGAGTTGCTAAGGCGTGGCACTTTGTTCTGGCCACCTAACTTACCGCGCTTTTTCATCCAATTGTAAAATGTTCCTTCACTTACCGGATGTATAGTTGGCGCTACCAGTGCAATATCCATAGTACGTTTGGCATCGTAGTCGGAGTTTACCTTGCGTAAGGTATCGTCTAATATTGCTTTGAACTCGTTCAGATCGCGGGGCTTAACTTTAAATTCAATAATCCACTCGTGGCCACCACGTTTTGATTTTTCAAGATAAATTGGAGCGGCCGTAAAGTTGTCGATAACCGCACCGGTTTGTTCGCAAGCTTTGGTGATGGCCGTCTCAGCATTTTCAATAATTACTTCTTCACCAAAGGCATTTATAAAATGTTTGGTGCGGCCGGAGATGCGAATGCGGTAGGGAGCAATGGATGTAAACTTTACAGTATCGCCAATGTTATAGCGCCACAAGCCGGCATTGGTCGTAATAAGCATCGCATAATTCTTTCCTACTTCTACATCGCCAAGCGAGATAGCTTCCGGGTATTCCTGATCCAGTTCTTCAACCGGAATAAATTCATAGAACACACCGTAATCCAACATCAATAATAAATCTTCTGAGTTGGGTTGATCCTGAATGCCAAAAAAACCTTCGCTGGCATTGTAGGTTTCCCAGTATTTCATTTGATCGCTCGGAATAAGCGAGCGGAATAAATTACGATACGGTTTAAAAGCAACCGCGCCATGAAAAAATACTTCCAGGTTGGGCCACACTTCCAGAATAGAACTCTTGTTCTCCTTGTTGAGAATGTATTGCAATAACAAAACCGTCCATGTAGGCACACCGGCAATGTTGGTTACGTTTACATCTATGGTTTCGCGGGCCAGGCGTTCAATCTTTTCTTCCCAGTTGGGCATCAGGGCAACTTCTAAACTTGGTGTGCGAATGAATTGCGCCCAGGGCGGAAGGTTATGCATAATCACTGCCGACACATCGCCATAGTGTGAGTTGGCTGTTTGGTCGAATTCATTTACCTGAGCACTGCCACCCACGGCCAATCCTTTGCCGCTAAACATTTGCGTGTCAGGAAAATTGTTAACATAAATGGAGAGTAAATCTTTACCGCCCTTAAAATGACATTCTTCCAGAGCTTCGGTTGTAACAGGAATAAATTTGCTGCGCGCATTGGTGGTGCCACTGGATTTGGCGAACCATTTTACTTCCGATGGCCACAATACATTTTGTTCACCTCGCATTTGCTTTTCGATATAGGGAAACAACTGCTCGTAGGTATGTACCGGTACTCTGCGCTTAAAATCCTCGTAGTGCATCAACTCATCAAATGCATACTTCTGACCAAACTCAGTATAGCGGGCCGTGTTCAGTAGTTTTTTTAAAACTTCGTCCTGTACATCATGCGGATATTTCTTAAAAAGCTCAATCTGGTGAATGCGTTTCTTCATTACCCAGGTGAGGATGGAGTTCAGGATTTGCATAGGTGGAGTCAAAAATAGAGCAGGCTTACCCGATTACCAAAATCTTATTAACTGGCAACCTTCGACCTGCGAAGCTGAAAGTTTTGCCCAAGATACACTTTGCGTACCAATGGATCATCAGCAAGTTCTTGTGCGGTTCCGGCTTTAAAGAGTTTGCCTTCCACCATCAGGTAGGCACGATCGGTAATAGAAAGCGTTTCGTCTACGTTATGATCGGTAATAAGAATGCCGATATTTTTCTTTTTTAATCTTGCCACAATGCCTTGAATTTCTTCTACGGCAATCGGGTCAACTCCGGCAAAGGGTTCATCTAACAAAACAAAACTTGGATCGACAGCAAGTGCGCGTGCAATTTCGGTTCGTCTGCGTTCGCCACCCGAAAGTACCATGCCCAGATTTTTTCGAACATGGGTAAGACTAAATTCCTCCAACAACTTCTCAACTTTTTCCTTCCGGTCTTTCTTGGGCATGTCGCGCATTTCGAGTGGTGCCAGAATGTTTTCTTCTACGGTAAGTTTCCGAAACACAGAAGCCTCCTGCGCGAGATAACCAATACCGAGTTTAGCCCGCTGAAACATAGGTAAGTCGGTAATGTCTTGCTGATCTAAAAAGATTTTTCCTTCGTTGGGTTTAATTAGCCCAACAATCATATAGAAGCTGGTGGTTTTACCGGCACCGTTTGGCCCGAGCAAACCTACAATTTCGCCTTGTTCTACTTGCACGGAAACGTTATTTACAACGGTTCTTTTTTTATAGCGCTTGATCAGATTTTCGGCACGCAATACCATAGCTAATCAAATTTAATGTCTTTGATGCGCAATTGCATCGATGTAATTCCATTGAACGTATTTTCATCCAGCGTAAACGCGATGCGAAAGGGTACTCCGGATGCAAGCGCCTCGTAATGTTCCATCGCATCAAAAGCTACCGCGCTGAATACGGCTTCGTTTCCTTGTTGCCCGGCCAGAAAGCGAATGTGTTTGTCTTTAAAACTTCCCAAAGCATTTTGTACGAATACACCCTTAGCTTCAAAAACAGGTTTATGATTTTCCGGGCCGAAGGGGGCCATTTGTTTCAATACATTGTTGAATTTTCCATTCATGGCATCAAACTGTACGGGCACATCAATCTCCACTAACGGAGTAAGCATTTCTTCG
>DPSB01000285.1 GCA_003537495.1 Cytophagales bacterium
GATATCCGCTGGGCCGAAGACCGTGAGATAATCAAAAGCCTGGTTGATAAAACCATCAAGTCGTTTGAAGGGAACCAGGTAACCCTGCAAAAACTTTCGTTGGATTGGGAAGATGATAAACTATTTGTGAATAAACTGTTCACCAACACCATTGAACTGGACGAAAAGTATAAACAGCTAATTGCGCAAAACACCCGCAACTGGGAAGTAGATCGCTTACCCTTAACAGACCGTGTAATATTGGAAATGGCATTGGCTGAGATGGTGAGCTTCCCTAACATTCCCGTTAAGGTTACCATTAACGAATACATTGAGTTAACCAAAGAATACAGTACTCCGAAAAGTCGCCAGTTTATAAATGGTATTCTTGACGTAATGTCTAAGGCCATGAAAGATTCCGGGGCAATTAAAAAGAGTGGGCGCGGCCTTATTGATAATAAGTAAAAAAGACGGCCTCAAAATTTCACATTAAGGTTGACAACCTTTAAGTTGGAGTTAATTAAGGTTGTCAACCTTTTGGGAAAGTTTTATCTTTACGATCCCTAAAATCTAAGTTATGGGCAAAAAAGGAAGTAATGCATTAATGGCTTTTTTGGCTGGAGCTGCGGTAGGTGCAGCTTTGGGCGTTTTATATGCTCCTGATAAAGGTTCTAACACACGCGAGAAACTCTCCTTCCAATTAGATAAGTACAAAAAATTGCTGGAAGACTACCTGGCTGATCTGGTATCGGGAAAGGAAACACCCCTGACTACCGAAGCAAAATCGCAAGGCCAGAAAGTGGTTTCTGAAGCTAAAGACAAGGCGCAACGCCTGCTGGATGATGTAGATGAACTGTTGGAACAAATTCGTGGGAACAAGAACAGTTAATGATATGTTAATCTGCCGGTAAGACAAACTTTGCCGGTTTTAACAACCTAATTTTGAAACCTTAACCGAAACTAAAATAAACAGAATATGAAGATCACATTCAGAGTATTGTCAGCATTGGCGCTGGTGGTTGTGATGATGAGTTGCAACGACCGTGCTGCCGAAAAAAGAATTGCCGAACTGGAAAGCCGCCTGGCCCAGATTGAAGGAAACAAAGGCACAACAACTCCGGCTATAACACCCGATGCAACGGCAACTACACCCGAAGAAAAACCTGAAGGGCCGTTGCCAGTAGCACAGTTTGAGAAAATCGAACACGACTTTGGTACTATTAGCGAAGGCCAGAAAGTTACCCACATTTACAAAGTGAAAAATACTGGTGAGGCACCTTTGATTATTCAAAGCGCACAACCTTCATGCGGATGTACAGTGCCAACCTGGTCGCAAGAGCCAATTCCGGTTGGTGGCACAGGACAAATTACTGCCGAGTTTGATAGCGGTGGAAAGCCTGGCATCAACAACAAAACCATTACTGTTACAGCCAACACCTGGCCTAAAGTTACTACCCTTCGCTTTAAGGCAATGGTAACTCCTAAGCCAGATGGTGCCAACGGCCCTGTGAAATAATAAAACGATAACAATGTCAATAAGCATCCCAGACCTTGCGGTTTGGGATGTTTCTTTTAATGGGTAACTTAGCGGCCCAAAATTTATATTATGATTTACTCGATTTTAGTACAAGCTCAAACACCTGGAGGAAGTGGATTAACTACTCAACTTCTTTTTATGGGCGCACTTATTGCCGTGTTTTATTTCTTTATGATCCGGCAACAGCAGAAAAAAGCGAAAGACCAGAAAAAATTTACGGAAGAAATTAAGAAAGGTGATTATGTAGTAACCATTGGCGGACTTCATGGCAGAATTGCCGAAATAGAAGACGATGCCTTTATTATTGAAGTAGAGCGTGGCGGAAGACTGAAGTATTCTAAGTCAGCGGTTTCTATGGAATCCACTAAAGCAGCAGCCGGCAAGAAGCCTGCAGCATAAGCAATTAACTTACTAATCCGGTAAGAGCATGAACGTGGTAAAACTATTGGTCAATCTCTTTCAATTTAACCGGACAAACTGGAAGGCGGTTTCGTTGTGTTTTCTGGCAGCGGCCGTCTTCTGGCTTTTTAGTGCCTTCAACAAAAATTACGCTACCGAAGTCCGCTTTCCTTTACAGGTAGTTTACAATGAAAGTCGCTTTATACCGGTTAAAAATCTGCCTACCGAATTACGTCTGAATGTAAGCGGCAATGGGTGGGACTTGTTTCGCAAAAGTTTAGGCATAAGTCTGCCAGAGTTAACACTAAACATTGAGAGACCACTCGAATTAAAAAAAATTCCAGGCGCGGCTTTGCCGCCTGTACTCGCTTCTCAGCTTGGCGGATTGGTGATTAACTATGTTGTTAACGACACCCTGAGTTTGCAGTTTGACGAGCGCGATACTCATACCTTTAAAATAGAACCCGACCTTACCGATGTGTGGTTTCGCGAAGGCTTTGGTCGCATTAGTGCGGTAAGTGTGTTGCCAGACTCAGCCCGCTTAGAAGGGCCGCGCGCTATTCTTCATCGAATGGCTGATGTGGTAAAAGTTAAAATGCCCAAGCTTAATCTGGATGAAAACTATAAGGGCGAAGTTCCAATCGTGTTACCCGATTCGTTGCAAGTAGCCGTAGATCCGCCTGTTGTTACCGTAATGTTTGAAGTAGGTGCACTAGAAACGATAGCGCTACAATTGCCTGTTGAAATGATGAATCGCCCTGCGTTGGTAAAAAATTTTTCTATAGATAGCGCACGAATTTCTTTCCGGGTAGCGCGAGCTAATCGCACACGCATTGAAGCCGAACTTAAGCAACTGATTGTTAGGATTGATCTGAAGGATAAACCTTGGGGCACTTACAAAATGTTACCAACAATAAGCCGGTTGCCCGATGGTGTGGAGTTAGCGGCTATTGATTCGCTTGATGTAAAATTTTAGCAAAAGGTTTAAGCTTCGGTTACGCAGATTTTGCCACTAAGTCACCAAGACACAAAAACAAAAAAAAGCTTACAAGCTATAAAACTTATTGTCTTTGCGTCTTTATGGCGTTTTTATCTAAGTTAAGTTACAACATTACGATTCACAACATGGGCAAACCATTGCAAATAGGAATTACGGGTGGCATTGGCTCGGGCAAAAGTCTGGTTTGTAAAATTTTTAACGCACTGGGCACACCCACATACGATGCCGATAGCCGAGCGAAAATGGTAATGACCACTGACGGAATACTAGTAGAAGCAATCAAAAAAGAATTCGGAGTTTTGTCGTACGATGCGAAGGGTGTTCTTAACAGACAGCATCTGGCAAACAGTGTATTTAATCAACCCGATAAACTTAAGCGCCTGAATGAATTGGTGCATCCGCGGGTAGCATTAGATTATAAACATTGGGTAAGCAGCCAGACGAATGTTAAATATGTGTTAAAAGAAGCAGCCCTGTTGTTTGAGTCAGGATCTTATCAATCGCTGGATAAAATAATTGTTGTAACCGCACCGGAAACTCTTAGAGTGCAGCGGGCGTTAATACGTGATCCGCATCGCAGTGCTGAGCAAACGAAAGAGATTATTCGTAATCAGATGGAAGAAGAAGAAAAAACAAAAAGAGCCGATTACGTTATTGTGAATGATGAAACTACATTACTTATCCCGCAAGTGCTTAACCTGCATCTGCAATTTATCGCTTAGTATTTCCCGTTTTAATTTGATTAGAGAGATTATGATTTTGAACTCCTACCGTTTTGCTGCCTTGTTGGTTGTGATTGTATTGGCTTCCTGCCAAAGTAAAAAAACACCCGTGCAGGCAAACAACCGTAACACGGGCCCTATGGTGGTAGATGGTTTTTTAGTAACGCCTCAAACCATCAGCGATAAAATTGAAGTGCCGGGTTCGCTTATGCCTGCAGAAGAAACACAAATTCGTACCGAAGTAAGTGGCCGCGTGGTGCGCCTTAATGTTCAGGAAGGTACAACGGTAAATCAAGGCGAACTGTTGGTGAAGTTGTTTGATCAGGATTTGCAGGCTAACCTGAAAAAACTTCAGGTGCAGTTAGAGATTGCCAACAAAAATGAAGAACGTCTGCGCGAATTACTTTCGATTAATGGTATTAGTCAACAGGATTATGATTTGAGTAAACTTAACGTAGAAAACCTGAAGGCCGATATTGAGTCTGTGCAGATTGCGATTTCTAAAACTGAAATTCGTGCACCTTATCGCGGAAGAGTAGGGTTGCGTAACGTCAGCCTGGGTACGTATTTATCGCCCACAGAAATAATAACCACCATCCGCCAGGTTGAACAATTGAAACTTGAGTTTGCCGTGCCTGAGAAATATGCAAAAGATGTTAGGGCCGGAAGCAAAGTAGTTTTTCGTGTGGATGGCGGAAACCGCGATCATGTTGCTTCAGTAATTGCTACCGAAAGCGGAGTAGATCAAACTACCCGTACGCTGCGCATTCGTGCGTTGGTTACGTCTAATCATACCGAGTTAGTACCGGGGGTTTTTGCTAAAGTGTTTTTGCAATTGGGTAACAGCACTAACGCTATGTTAATTCCTACGCAAGCCGTGCTGCCTCAAATCCGCAATAAGCAGGTTATTCTTTTAAGAAAAGACAGTGCATTATTTACAGTAGTTGAAACCGGCATTCGCGATTCGGTATATGTACAGATATTAAATGGCATAAAGCCTG
>DPSB01000477.1 GCA_003537495.1 Cytophagales bacterium
AAAACCCTACCAGAAGTTACATCGCTGTAATGGGTTTAGTAATAACTCCCTCAAGAACGCAGTTGAGTCGCCTCTAAACACCTTCAATATAATTTCAAAATACTAATAATCAGATATTTATAAGTCTTGTTCGGATATAAATTGGGTTATGTTGATATCGTAAGTCCAATCGTTGATGCAGCTCGATAGAACACAAAGATTTAAATCAATTCCCTTAAAGCATTTAAGCATTGTTCTGACCCAGCTCCACTCGGCAGGCAAATGACCTCCTGAAATAAACGTTCAGACAGATTTGAATTGATTGCCGGATAGGCTGAAAGGTGCTTCATGGTATGGAGTGGATTCCATCCTCTACGAACTTCAAAACCTGCATTTTCGAGGCTTTGAGCTATTTTTTGTGGTATTAACGAAGTACCAAACCTAAAAGCAGACAACCAGCGGCTGGCTACGTCTCCTTCAAGTGGATGAGCCCAACTGATTTTAGGATGATTCTTGAAAGCCTGGCTATAACGGGTGAAAATTTCCTGCCGTTTCACTACCAAGTGCTGGGATTGCTTCATTTGCACCAGCCCATAAGCTGCTGTTAACGGACTCATCCGGTAGTTAAATCCAGCCTCGTCAAATAAGTAGAATGATTTAGGCAACCGCGCCTGAGACGCCAGAAAGCGGGTTCTCTTTTCCCATTTCGAATTTAAGGTGGTTAATAATCCACCACCAAAGGCTGTAACCGTTTTATTACTGTTAAATGAAAAGACACCTATATCCCCCACCGAACCACAAGGCCTTCCATTTATTGAAGCACCCCAGGCTTCTGCAGCATCTTCAATAACCGGTACCGCATACCGCTTTGCCAGTGCCATGATCTCCTTCATATTGGCAGGCACACCGTAATTATGCACCACGATGATGGCTTTAATACGTTTTGATTTAGTGTTAAACTTTTTGAGTGCCTTTGCCAACAACTCCGGGCAAATGTTCCAGGTTGTCTCTTCACTATCAATCCACACCGGCTTTGCACCTGTATAAAGTACCGGGTTAACGGATGCCACATACGAGAAAGTTGGCACTGCTACCAAGTCACCCGCACCGATGTTGAGTGCGGCCAAGGCAAGATGTAGTGCAGCGGTACCAGATGAAACTGCTACCACAGGTCTGTTTAAAAGCTGTGATGAAGTCGCTTTTTCAAAATCAAAAACAATTTCCTCATGATTCCGATGCTGATAGTTCAACAATACATCATGCAGACCCTGTATATCGATTTGATTATAGGACAATGGATGTTTAAGCACGTATTTCAGCAGTAATTTTTTGATAATAAAATCCAACAATCAATATAATCATCAACAACGGATTTACAATGATACGATGTATCTGCGACAGCAAAGGTGAAGAAATTTCTGAGGCGCCCTCCAGGTTTAACTTGATAATAAAATAGATCGGAAGCATTATTAATAGTTCGATGAGGAAAACCACGAAAGCTGCTCGCAGATACTTCATTTGGCCAAACAAACTCCAAATTAACAACATGCACGCACTATCATTTATGATTAATCTGGCAGTACGATTGAAAATAAAAACTGTATAAGGATGACTAATTGAAAGACTCTCCGGAAGTACAGCATTTGCTAAACCCGCATAACTAACTTTTTGAAATACATATACGAGCAGTAGTATAAGCATGGCAGTAACCATACCAGCCAGACGTTTCATGATTGCCGGGATTTAATTATCTCCTTCACGGAAACTCCACTTATCTTTTCAATCCACCACCACCAAAGAATAAAGACGATTAAATAAATAACTGCTGTAAACATATACTTGTGTATGTAGTAAAAATACTGTCGCCAATATTCGGCCACATAATAAAGAGCCGTAATCCGAACAAGATTTGCCACGTATATTATTACCAAACCAAGAGGAAGAAACCAAGCCAACTTTTTCCAACTGCCTTTAAAGGCGAAGAGAAACGAAATAAAAACAATCATAACGTTTATACTATTACACCCTTCAAATACGCTTAGTGCAATACGGTTGTCTTTAAAAATAGCAACGGTTGGTGTGTTAGGTTTGGGTTGTGTATGAGTTCCCTCGCCAACAAGATTTAGGATTTGTGAAGTTTGTTGTGTTATTAACATCGTAGCTGAATCAGCTTGCATACCGAACGATGAAATCCAAAGCCCATAAATGATGTTAAAACCAAGGTAAAGACCGAGGAAAATTGCAAGAAATCTAAAGGCAGGAATAAATTCTTTCATATTATTCTTTAATACGAGCAGGAACACCCATAACCGTAGTAAAAGTTGTTACCGATTTTGTTACAATCGCTCCCGCTCCTATTCGTGCGCCTTCACCAATTTGAATGTTTTGTAATACTGATGCTCCCGTTCCAATTAAAACTGATTTCTCAATTCGAACAAATCCAGAAATATGAACACCCGGCATTACGGACGAATAGCTGCCAATCTGCGCATCATGGCCAATAGTAGAGTTCAAATTAATCAATACGTGTTCGCCCATCTCAATATCAATTGTTAAATGGCAACCTGCTGTGATAATGGAACCAGCTCCAAGCTGCACATTCATACCAATGGTTGAAGCTGGATGAATCAAAACCGGATACGCTATGCGATGATTTTTAATTTGATCTATCACCTTTGCTTTTATTAAAGGATCTCCTATTGCAATAACTACGTTAAGTGGATAGTCTACCTTATTTAACTCAGCTACTTTACCAAGTACTAAATGTGTAGCGATGCTTTTTCCGACCGGATGCGAATCATCGTAAAAACCTACTACATTCCAGGTTAATTCCTTCTGATTGATATGATGAAGGAGCACGGCTATTTCTTTACCCAGACCGCCCGCTCCTACGATGGCAATATTCTTTAAACTCATCCGGTAAATTTTTCTTCAGTAAGTGAAGTATCTTTTCTGAAACTTAACGCTAAAATAAGTGTTTTGAATAAGATCTTGATATCGAGAAGAAAAGAGACTTTATTAACATACTCAAGGTCGAGTTTGAATTTTTCATTCCAGGAAAGATCGTTCTTACCATTTACCTGCGCTAACCCGGTAATGCCGGGCAGAACTTGATGGCGATTATTTTGCTCGGCTGAAAATAAATCCGTGTAATCGACAGGTAAAGGTCGCGGACCGACTAACGACATCTGACCTTTTAACACATTCCAAAGTTGTGGGAGTTCGTCCAGATTTGTGAACCTTAGAAATCGACCTAAAGAAAATTGGCGTTCCGTTAAATCCAGATTTATATCTGATGACAACGTACGAAACTTATACATCTCAAAAATTTTTCCTCTTTTACCAATTCGCTTCGAAACGTAAAAGATTGGTAAATTTAACGTGACTAAGAAAAGTAAAATCAGAAACAGGAACACTCCTAAAAAAAATACAGAAAAGAAAAGACTAAAAATCAAATCTCCTATCCGTTTTAGATATCGTAAATAAATAGTCTTCACTCACTTTCTAAAGATAACAACCAGTGTTTTAAACAAGATCTTTATATCTACCCATAAATTATTAGAATCAATATATTCCAAATTCAACTGAAGTTTCTGAGGCATGATCTGATCCACATAAAAAGTAACAGGATCCCTTTTTCCTGCCAATAATTCATTTTCATTTCGAAACAGAATGGACGCATAATCAGTCATACCGGGCGCAACGTCCAGCACTCTTCGTTGCTCGGGCGTATATAAGTCAACAAACTTTTTTACTTCCGGACGAGGGCCCACAAAACTCATTTCTCCTTTCAGTACATTAATTAATTGCGGTAGCTCGTCCATCTTGATTTTTCGCAAGTAATAACCCACTCTTGTTATTCTGGGATCGCGGTTACCTACCGTTATCGCGGTGCCTTTATCGGCACCAACGCCCATTGTCCTGAACTTGAAAAGGAAAAATGGTTTTCCGTATTTACCAATGCGCTCTTGTAAAAAAAATATTGATCCTTTTGAATCAATTGCAATCGCTACAGACACCACCAGAAATAGCGGCAGTAATACCAAAAGGCCAAGCGTAGCAGCTATAATATCAAAAATACGTTTAGCCACTTACTTCCTGATAGGCTGACACTACTGCATCTACTATATAATCCACTTTTGAATCTAATCCAGGATAGATCGGTAAAGAAATTTCGCGCGCGTAGTTGTTATAAGCAACCGGATAATCTTCCATGGCATACCCCCTATTTTTAAACACCGTTAATAATGGTAAGGGTTGAAAGTGAACATTAACCGAAACGCCTTTTGCTGAAATACTTTCAATCATTTTATCGCGTGCAGATTCGGAGATCGCCTTTATGCGCAAAGCAAATAAATGATAAGACGATACTTTACTTGTGGAATCAAGTGGTGGCAACTGAACCCACTCGTGTTTACTTAAAGCTGAAACATAACTATCAAATACTTTTTTTCTGGCCGGGAGTATCTGGTCTTTGTATTTTTTTAGTTGTGCTACGCCAATGGCCGCGCAAATATCCGGCATATTCATTTTAAAGCCTGGGTAAACAATATCATACTTCCAACCGGCTCCGTTGGTCTTGGCTAAAGCATCTTTTGTTTGGCCATTTAATGACCAAAGTTTTAAAGTACGATAAACATCGGCATGGTTAAATGGTTCTGGTAAATTAATTACCATCGCTCCACCTTCGGCCGTGGTGACATTTTTTACGGCATGAAATGAGAATACCGTGAAATCAGCCCCATGCCCCATAGGCAAATTTTTATAGGTAGCACCCAGCGAGTGCGCAGCATCTGACAAAATCAATATTCTCCCCAATACTTTTTGAACTTCAGATGTTGGATTAAACTTAGCTTTAATCTCTGGCAAATTAACAAGTGCATTCAACTGGTCATAGTCGCATGGCCAGCCCGCAATGTCAACCGGAATAATTGCTTTTGTCTTTGAAGTAATCTTCTTTCTTATTTCTTCAATGTTAATATTAAAATCTTCGTTGCAATCGACCATTACCGGCCTGGCTCCCAAATGAATTACAACCAAGGCCGTGGCCGCATAGGTATATGCAGGTATAATTACTTCATCACCTCGGGTTACACCGTACCAATGCAACAGCAGCATTAGTCCTGACGTTGCTGAATTACAACATGCCACATGCGAAACACCAATTTGCTCTGCTACCAAACGTTCTAACTCCAATACTTTGGGGCCGGAGGTAATCCAGCCGCTTTCGAGTGCACTTAGCACCTCCTGCTTAACATCATCGTCAATGTAGGGGGGAGAGAATGGGATTTTCATTTTGGAAATTTATCTATCTATTGGCATGCGTTTCAATTGCATCTACTATTTGATTAGCTGCTGAGCCGCCACCATATAATTGGAGTTCCGAATTCCAGGATTTTCTGCTTAATGAGTTGAATAAATCGAGTATTACTTTTGAATCATAGCCGCCAATAAAGTTGTAGCTGTTTTCCACTAGTTCAACCCATTCTGTTTCGTTTCTCAGAGTAATACAAAATTTATCAAAAAAGTATGCTTCCTTTTGTAAGCCCCCACTATCCGTCATTACCAGTTTACATGATTTTAGCAAAGCAATCATCGATAGGTATCCTACAGGCTCAATGATTCTTATCTTTCCAATATCTATGTTATTCAATTTCGCCTTAGTTCGGGGATGAAGTGGAATAACAACATCGATGTGTTGGTCTGCTATTTCTTTTAACACATTAATGACCTCATATAATCTTTCCGGAACATCTGTTGTTTCAGCCCGATGAAGTGTACATAGAATAAACCTACCCGCTTGAAGATTCAATTTTTTTAGTTCAGCTTTCACATTAACCCGTGCAGCATAATAAAGTGCTGCGTCTTGCATTACATCGCCAGTTTTTACAATTGTAGTGGAAAAATTAGCAAAACCT
>DPSB01000665.1:0-7901 GCA_003537495.1 Cytophagales bacterium
CTTTCTGAAATGTTTAATGCCGATGTGCCTGAGGAAGACATTACCGGTGCGCTAACCCGCATTGAAGAAAAATTTCAAGGCGAAGAACATTCTTTCCAATTGTACAAAGCCGGTGGTGGTTATCAGTTCTTAACCAAGCCAGCTTACCAGAGTAGCATTGGTATTATGTTGAAGCAACAATCCAAAAAGAGATTGTCCACTTCGGCAATGGAAACACTTTCAATCATTGCTTACAAGCAACCGATTTCCAAAACCGATGTAGAAAACATTCGGGGTGTAAACTGCGATTATGCGGTGCAGAAACTTTTAGATAAAGGCTTGATTGAAATTTTGGGCAAAGCCGAAACCATTGGCCGCCCAATCCTTTACGGAACCAGTCCAAAGTTTATGGAATACTTTGGTATTAACGACATTAACGAACTACCTACGCCTAAAGACTTTACCAGCGAGGTAAATACAATTGGCGAAACCCCCGAAAACCAGTAACAAATATCTTTCGTCAAAATCTTCACGGAAGTAACATTCCGTTTCTATACATTTAATTACGACCTTTAGTCAAGTTGGCCGTTGGCCAACTCATCTCTTAACGCATTAACTTATGCCACGTCCCAGGAAAACATCCGGTAAAACATCTTTTGGAAAACGTTCGGATGCCGAAAAAACATTTCGCACCCGTAAAAAAGATAGGCCGGAAGGCCGTGGCGATAGCCGATCTTCATTCAGCAAAAGAAGCGACAGTACAGCGCGCAGCTCAAGGTTCAATAGATCTGAAAAGCCGGCATTTGGAAGACGTGAAGGCACTGAGCGGCCACGCAAATTCGAAAAGCGAACGGATGGTGATGATAGCAGACCATTTAAAAGAAAATCTTTTGGCTCTGATAGCGCTGGCGATAAACCACGCTTTGAGCGGAAGAGTGCCAGTGGCTTTTCTAAATCGACAGGTGGCTTTGCAAAGAAAAATTTCGATCGGTCGGACAAAGGTGGCTTTGATAAACCGCGAGGCGATCGCTTCGAGAAAAGAAGTTTTGGAGATTCGGAGCGCGGAGATAAGCCAGCGTTTAAAAAGCGCAGTTCATCATTTGGTGGTGGAGGTTTTGATAAACCGAGAGGTGACCGCTTTGAAAAGAAACGCTTTGGCGATTCGGGAGGTGGAGATAAACCTGCATTTAAAAAACGCAGTTCATCATTTGGTGGCGGTGGCTTTGATAAGCCGAAGAGCGATCGGTTCGAGAAAAAAAGTTTTGGCGACTCAGAACAAAACGATAAGCCGGAATTTCAAAAACGCACTGGTCGTTTCGATTCGCGTGCAGCAGGCCCGGCCCAGTTTTCAAAAAAACCTTTCGATAAAAAGCCACGCGAAGAGGGCGAGAAGTCTTTCAGTAAGAACTCTAATTTCGGGTTACCCTACAAGCGCAAGCCATTCGATAAAAAACGCGATGTAACATCTACCAGACGTAAGGCTGAAGATAAACCTAAAACCGATTCGGATTTAATTCGCCTCAATAAGTTTATTGCAAACAGTGGTGTGGGTAGCAGACGCGAAGCCGATGAGTTGATTAAGCTTGGGCTGGTAACGGTAAATGGTGAAGTGGTTACCGAGATGGGCCACAAAATAAAACGTACCGATGAAGTACGCTATGAAGGCAAAAAGCTAAAGGCCGAAAAACCGGTTTACATTTTATTGAACAAACCGAAAGGCTTTATTACCACTACCGATGATCCGCAAGAGCGCAAAACAGTAATGAGCATTGTAGCCAATGCCGGCCCGGAAAGAATTTATCCGGTAGGAAGATTGGATAGAAATACTACAGGCTTGTTATTGTTAACCAACGATGGCGACCTGGCCGATAAACTTACACATCCATCTTACAATGTGAAAAAGATTTATCGTGTTGAGTTAGATAAACCCATTACGAAAAATGATTTTGAAAAAATAAAAGATGGTGTTTACCTGGAGGAAGGCCGTGCCATAGTAGATGATGTAGCGATTGTAGATGGCGACAATCAAATTATTGGCATAGAATTACACATTGGCTGGAACCGTATTGTGCGTAGAATTTTTGAATCGCTTGGCTACGAAGTTGAAAAACTAGATCGCGTAGTGTATGCCGGGTTAGATAAAAAAGATTTGAACCGTGGCGAATGGCGTTTCTTAAAACCCGAAGAGATTATTAAGCTGAAACATTTTAAGTAGTAGAACTTCCAGGCTTCGTTATCATAAATACTAATCTGTGAATGTAATGCTTTTGCTAAAGCACAGCCTTTTATACGCATAAACCTTTTCTTTCTGCATTTATATTGCTAAATAGACTTTGTAATTAACCCAAAGTCTATGAACGCAAGCACTCCTCTGCTGCAGTTTCTGAAGTGGGAGCAGGAAATTCCTACTCAGCTTTTTTTACGCCAGCCCCTTAATGGTCAGTGGAAAACCTGGACCTATCAACAAGCTGGTGAAGAAATAAGACGCATTGCCTCGGGACTAAAATCATACAACTTTCCACAAGGAAGTAATGTGGCGCTCATTTCCAAAAACTGTGCCCATTGGGTAATGGCCGATCTGGCTATTATGATGGCGGGTTATGTTTCCGTGCCTTTGTATGCTACACTTACCGCTGCTTCTATTCAGCAGATTGTAGAACACAGCGGCTCCAAACTAATTATTGCCGGTAAGCTCGATAATTTTGAAGACCAGAAAGGTGGCATTCCGGCAGATGTAATTACGCTTGGTGTCTCTACTTATGGAACAAATGCCGATCAAACATGGGAAGATTGGCTAAACCGATTTGAACCGCTGCGCGAACCACATGCGTGGAAAGGTGAAGACCTGCTTACCATTATGTACACTTCAGGTACAACCGGCAAACCGAAAGGTGTAATGCATTCAGTGGCCGCCTTCGATAGCACCATTCAACAAGGTGCGCACGAGTTAGGAATTCAAATGCATCCTGTTCTGTTTTCATACTTGCCCATGAGCCACATTGCTGAGCGTATGGGCATTGAGTTGATGGGCGTTTATAGAGGCGGTACTTTTTCCTTTCCGGAAACATTGGAATCCTTCCCTAAAAACCTTGCTGACACACAACCCACGCACTTCTTTGCTGTGCCGCGCATCTGGGCCAAGTTCCAGGAGAAAATTTTACAGAAGTTGCCACAGCAGAAATTGGATACACTGTTGAAAATTCCGCTGGTGAGTTCATTGATAAAAAATAAAATCAAGAAAGGAATCGGGCTTACACGTGCGAGACAAATTTTTAGTGGAGCCGCACCTATTTCTGTTGATTTACTACAGTGGTATGAAAAACTAGGCGTACGCATTCTGCAAGCGTATGGCATGACGGAAGATTGTGTGTATGCGCACTTCAATCGTAATGAAGCGAACCGACACGGGACAGTGGGAACGCCTTTTAAAGGCTTGCAGGTAAAAATTGCTGAAGGTGGTGAGATACGGGTAAAATGCCCCGGACTTACATTGGGATATTACAAAGAACCAGAACTTACCAAAGAGTTGTTTGATGAAGACGGTTATTTGAAAACCGGAGATCAGGGTGAAGTTTCCAGTGATGGATTTTTGAAAATTACAGGCCGCGTAAAAGATCAGTTTAAAACTGATAAAGGAAAATACATTGCGCCCACGCCAATTGAATTGAAGATATTAGCCAACACCGATATAGATCAGGTGTGTGTGGTAGGTATGGGCATTCCTCAACCTATTGCTTTAGTAATTCTTTCTCCTGCCGGAAAAGCAAAACCAAAGGAAGAATTAATTCAAGGTTTGGAAAATTCTGTTGCGCAGATAAACCCCGGTTTAGAATCGTACGAGAAAATTGAAAAGGTGGTGATTATGAAAACCGATTGGAGTGTGGAGAACGGTTTACTCACACCAACACTGAAAGTAAAACGCAACGAAGTAGAAAAAATTCACTTACCGAAGTATCCCACCTGGTATGCAAAACCGGGTATAGTAGTGTGGGAGTGATGGAAATCATGTAGTGGCCTGACGCTTCTCATGGCATGTGCTTAATTGTAAAGTGATCTTAGTAAAAGAAAACACTTACACATTAACCCATACAACTATGAGAAAGCGAGAACTGGTAAACACCATCATGACCCGGAATATTCACGTGGTGCAGCTGGAAGACAAACTAACAGATGCGCGCGAGTTAATTCGTAAACATGGCATCCGCCATGTGCCTGTTATCTATGGAAAGCAATTGGTGGGCATCATCAGCAAAACCGATTTAAACCGGCTAACCTTTAGTAGTTTATTTGCCGGGCAAGATGATGCCGATGAAGCCGTTTTTGATATGCTCACTATTTCGCAGGTTATGTCGCACAAACCGCGAGTAGTACGAGCAAATGATACGATTAAAGAGATAGCGGAAATACTTTCAACCGAAGAATTTCACGCGCTACCCGTGGTGGATGATAAAGACGAAACGAAATTGATAGGGATTGTTACTACTACCGATGTAATAAAATATATGCTGGAGCAGTATTAGCAAGGTTGACAACCTTCAATAACGGTACAATTGAAGGTTGTCAACCTTTACCATTTACTTAAGCCTTGCCTTGAAAAACTCCAGTGTGTGTTTGTAGGCATCAGCCGTAAACTCCTGATTAAATTTAGGATTGCTAGGATTCGCGAAAGCGTGATCAGCTTCATACGATTTTGTGGTAAGCTTTTTTCCGACAGCTTTCATGTTTGCTTCAAACTTGTCGGTAACTTCCTTATTAATCCATTGATCTTGTGTAGGCCAGATGTTAAGCACATCGGCATTTAAGGTTTTAAGTTTTTCCACATCCGACTCGGGCATGCCATAATAAATTACACAACCTGCAGCTTGTTTGCCTGCGGTTAAGGTTGCCTGCATCGATTGGCCACCACCAAAACACCAGCCGATGGTTCCTACTTTTGCATTTTTACCGGCATACTCCAACGCGCCTTTTACAATAGCGTTACCGCGATCTTGTTTAAACTCGCCCATGTATTTTCCGGCATCTTCGCGGGCAGTAGCTACTTTGCCATCGTACATATCCAGCGCCAATACATTTACATTGCCCAGATCGGTGTACAATTTTTCAGCTTCACGTTTAATGTGGTCGTTCAATCCCCACCATTCCTGAAATACAAAAATCCAGTTGTTGGATTTTGATTTAGCCATCAATACATAACCGCTGGCTTCTTTGCCATCGGGAGTTTTGAAGGTAACCATCTTGCCGGTTTCACTTACGTGGATGTAAGGCACCGGATTGGGGTGCGACATGTTAAAGTCATCATCTTGTACAAACAAAGCAAACTTTTCGGTAGGCGAAGTATGGCAAATAGTGATGCCATCGTTTAGCGTTAACTCTTGTGCCTGAATGGCAAACGTAGCTAACATCAAAATCAGAAGTAAATTACTTTTTTTCATAGTTAAGTTTTTTTAATTAAGAATTTGGCAACTGCCCGGATAATACGCGGTCGTAAGTTATGTAGTCTGTGTTTACGGGTTCAAAACCGTTTTGACGCAGCAGCATAGCTACCTGCCCGCGATGGTAACTACCATGATTAACCAAATGAATCATGATTTGTTCAACATTGCTTTCATAATAATCGCCTACGTAATTATTATACTTTAGTAACCGATTAAAGTCATCGTTGTTTTTAATAAAGTCCATCCATTGCGCATCGGCATCTTCCACCATTTGCTTGAGTTGAATTAAGGAATAATTGCCCCACAGTTTGAATTCACTTTTAGGTAAACCCTTAATGCGGTTAAGCCAGATAAAATTGGCACTTACCAGATGCCCCAGAATGGTGAGAATCTTTTCATCGTTCACCGATTGCCGTTCCAGGCAACTAATAATTGTGCGATTGGCCCACGCGTTGTAGTTATACCACTTTAAAAAAAACTGTTTCATATTTTGATTAAGGAACAGCGAATTTACAAATGTTCTTATCAAAAAATGAAAGCTATCGACAAGCGGTTTTAATCAATTGCGAAGTGGCTGAACTTTGAGATAAGTAAGGCTTCGCCAAAGCCATTCCGCGGGGCCATATTTAAATCGCCCAAGCCACCAACTGCTGAAGTACGCTTGTAAAATGAAAAGTAGAAGTCCAAAGCCAACCGAGACTAATACACCAACCTCGCCTAACAACCCAAATCCAAACCCAAAGAAAAGTGTGGTGCCGGCCAATCCCTGAACAAGATAAGTAGTAAGCCCCATGCGACCGGGAGCGTAGAGTGTCATTAATAGTTTATGCCAACGCTTCTTCTCAAATAATAAAATGATGGCGGCTACATAAATACTGGCCAGCACCAGATTAAAACCATCAAACAACAAACCACCTACTGTCCATTGTACTATTTCCGGTAGTTGTAATTTTAGTAACTCCGCTCCGCCAAAGAAGATGAGCGCGGCTATAATTAGTGCGAGCATAATCCAGAGCGATCGCTTCAACAGAATTTTTTTTACGTAAGGTAAATTCAGCTCCAGATTTTCGAAGAAGCGTTTTCTGCCTGCATACAATCCTAACAGAAAAAGACCCATTGTAATGTAGATCCGGCCCGAGTCAACCTGAAACTGATATTTGTAATCCAGTTCGTGAAAATTGGCAACCAGTACATCTTTGTATTGGCCTGACTTTACTGTGTTGTAATAACGTTCATTATCGGCATCGGCTCCGGCAAACATCGCCTCTACCGAAGTGGCTGGCTGTTGTGTGGCTTGCCAACCGCGCACCACTACAGAAGGAAGGTTGAGTGTAAGAACGAGTGCAAGTATAATCAACACTTTATCGGGGAGACGAAAACATAGCAACAAACCCACGCCTAGCATGGCATAGATAGTTAGAATATCGCCCCGGTAATGCAGGTGATGAATCAATCCGATTAACAATAGAATAAACAAGCGCCAGAAAAAACGCAGCACAAAGGGTAAGTCGCCTTTGCTCTTATTAAGTTGTATGGAAAAACTTAAACCAAACAGAAATGAGAAGATCATGAAAAACTTGCCGGAGATAAGAATACCGATGAATCCCATTACAATCTCATCGCCCAGAAATTTGATATTAAAATTACTGTGCGACTGCGGATGAGCACCCGCATAAAATTGTTCGGCAAAGTGAATAATAGCAATACCAATTAAGGTAAAGCCACGCAGTACATCGATTACTTCAATACGGGATTGTGTGGAGGCCTGCATAGATTTTTTATTATCAGACAACAGAGCCTGGTTTAACCCCTCCATCCTTACTTCGAAACCCGCTCCAGACCTTCTTTTGCTTCCTTCAACGTAGCATCGCCTTTTAAAGCTAATTGATAAAGTGATTTTGCTTCAGATTTTTTTCCGCGCTTTTCCATAATCTGCGCCAGGCGCATATTAGCCCCGGCATGGCTGGGTTCATTTTTTTTGGGTTGATAGCCGAGGTATTTTTTCAGTGCAGCTTCACCGCGATCCAATTGCAAACCAGAGAGCGCACTCAATTTTCCGATCTGATAGGTGGCCGCCATATCATCCGGATTTTGTTTCAGTGCTTCATCGGAAATAGCAAATGCTTTATCATATTGTTTTTGCAGCACATAAAAATTGGCAAGACCGGGAGTAAGTGTGGCATCAACTTTAGTCATGGCAATAAATTCTTTTTCCGCTTCGGCATACTTCTTTTCGCGGTAGTAGATGTTGCCTAGTTGCCTGTGTCCTTCTGACGGTTTTATTTTTTTGATTTCGTTTGCCATTTCAATGGCTTTGTCTACACTGCCACCTGCAATGGCTGGGGCTTGCAGGTAATATTGAATTAAAGATTCACGGGCATCAACTGTTTTAGGATCGAGTTGAACGGCTTTCTCCCACGCACTTTTCATTTTAGGTCCTAGCGTGGCCTGCCTGAAAATGTTGGCATCACTGGCCAGGGTGCCTAA
>DPSB01000665.1:8127-8994 GCA_003537495.1 Cytophagales bacterium
AGTTTAGGCCCGAGCGAAGCCTGCTTAAATAAATTGGCATCGGCAGCAATGGTGCCTAATGTGTTGCCATACCAGGTGTGGTAGTCAGCAACTTTATCGTTGGTATCAATGGCTGTTTCAAAAAACTCTTCCGCATCATCATATTTCTTTTCATCGAAGGCTACGCGGCCTAAGTAATACTGCGCAGCTGCAAAGTCTTTGTTATCTTTTTTTATGGCCAGCAATTGCTTGCGGGCTTCGGCATATTTTTTTTGTTCCCACAATTGTTTGCCTGTAGTTACCGATTGGCCAAAAACCGAAACGGTTGCAAAGAGGATGATTAGCAGGGTGCGCATGATGTTTCTTTTTAAGACAGACAAACCTATTAAAAGGTTGCCTGCTAAAATAAGGTTGTTTACCGAATTGTGGAATTACGCAGATAGACTGAAAACAATAAACCGCGAAGGCGCTGAGTCGCAAAGAATTCTCTGAGTCACTGCGCCTTCGCGGTTAGTTTCAATATCCTTTCGTAATCCCTTTCTCAATAGCGGGTATCCCTTTCTTCATCCACTCCGGTTCAGGTGCGCCCTTCAGGTAGTAATCAAAATATTGCATCAGACGTATGTCATAGTCTTCACGGTTCTGACGCT
Source organism: Cytophagales bacterium (assembly GCA_003537495.1). GTDB lineage: Bacteria > Bacteroidota > Bacteroidia > Cytophagales > Cyclobacteriaceae > ELB16-189. Next base: position 8,757 of record DPSB01000665.1, read on the forward strand.
TTTGCAGGTTGTGTACTTCATCGTTATATACTAACATCCACACCGGCTTCTGCAATCTGCGTAAAGCCATGTAAAACTCAATACCTTGGTACCACGGCACGGCATCGTCTTTATCGTTTTGCATAATCAACACCGGGGTTTGAATTTTATCAGCGTAAAACAAAGGTGAGTTCTCGATGTAATAGAGAGGCTTCTCCCACAATGTTCCTCCAATGCGGCTCTGACTTTTTTCATACTG
>DPSB01000181.1 GCA_003537495.1 Cytophagales bacterium
TGATAAAGTTGCCGGCATGGTTTTAATTGATCCGGCTTATGAAGGCTTTATGGACACCATCCGCAATACTCGCAGTGCTGACCAGCGCAGAAGAATGAAGGACATGGTAGATTTAGGTATTGTGAACAAGCCTAAATCATCGCGCAAAGAATTAGAGATGTTACAAAAAGATGAAGAGCTGATGCGCAGCACTCGCCTACCCTTACAAATTCCAATTACCATGCTTACGTCAGGACGATTCTCAGATGAAGAACGTAAAGTCGGAGCTACTGCCGAAGATATTGAAAAGTGGGTTCGCTTCCACGAGCGGCTCCAGCTTCAGGCACCTCAACTAAAACACATCGTTACTAAAAAGAGCGGTACCTTCATTCATCAGGAAGAACCCGAACTGGTAATTGCCGAAATAAAAAGTATGCTGGAGGTGCTAAGACCAAAGCCCGTATTAGAACCAATCACAAATTCAGATACGGATACAATTAGAAATCAAGAGTAATTACTTGGTTAGCACTTCCGTGCTGATAATCAGCTGGTAAGATATTTCCAATCCTTACCAAAAAAAGTGCTACCTTTAGAAAATTCGATTCTTCAAATCCTGTCTGCAGGCAATCCTAGGTTCCCTTCACCTCGATTTTTTAATTGAATCCGAATCGGGAAGTCGAATATTTAAACAAAATTCATGTCACAGAAGCAAAGCTTAACGTTTTCTGCCATTAATCGCGAGTTTACACAAATACTCAACAAGCGCGTTAATGAATATTTTAAAACCAACAATATATCCCGCGTGGGCAACACCGAAATGGTGATTAAAACAGTGGTGATGTTTGGGTTGTATTTTATTCCCTACGCATTAATACTAGGTGGTATAGTAACAGGTTTGGGTTGGATGTTTGTGTTAGTCTTGATAATGAGCCTGGGCCTTGCCGGTATTGGCCTTTCGGTAATGCACGATGCGAACCATGGCGCTTACTCTAACAAAAAGTGGTTGAACACATTAATGGGTTATTCGCTTAATATGGTTGGTGCCAATGCATTCAACTGGAAAATTCAACATAATGTGTTGCATCATACCTATACAAATGTGCACGAAGAAGACGAAGACATTAGTCCGCGTGGCGTGTTGCGCCTTTCCCCACATTCAAACTGGAAGTGGTTTCATAAATACCAGTTTATCTATGCCTGGTTTCTATACGGATTAATGACAATTGTGTGGATGGTTTTCAAAGACTTTGTGCGGATTATCCGCTATCAGCAAAACGGACTGGCACGTAGCAACAATGCAAACATTGCTAAAGAATGGTTAATATTAATTGCTACTAAAGTGGTGTACGTAAGCTATATTTTTGTAATTCCATTTTTAGTAACATCACTTTCAGGTTGGCAGATTTTGTTCGGCATTTTAACGATGCACTACATAGCGGGATTCATTCTGGCTATTATTTTCCAGCCGGCTCATGTTATTGAAGGTACCGAATATCCCCTACCGGATGAACATCACAAACTTGAAAACACCTGGGCTGTTCATCAACTTCACACTACAACCAACTTTGGCAATAAAAGCCGGTGGTTTTCGTGGTATGTGGGTGGGTTAAATTTTCAGATCGAACATCATTTGTTCCCTAACATTTGCCACGTGCATTACCGTAAAATTGCAGCAATAGTAGAAAGCACCGCCCGCGAGTATAACCTACCCTATAAAAGTGCCACCACGTTTGTAGATGCCCTGCTTGGCCATGCCCGCTTATTAAAGCAATTGGGAACTAGTCCGGCCAGAATTTAGTTAAGACCTTATAAGAACACATTTTAATGAGACAGTTAAAGATTAGTAAACAGATTACGAATCGCGAAAGCCAGTCGCTGGATAAATATCTGGTAGAAATTGGAAAAGTAGATTTGATTTCGGCAGAGGTTGAGGTTGAGTTAGCAAAACGCATTCGCGAAGGCGACCAACAAGCATTGGAAAAATTGACCAAAGCCAATTTGCGGTTTGTGGTATCGGTAGCCAAGCAATATCAAAACAATGGCCTTACACTGGGCGATTTAATTAACGAAGGAAATGTGGGTTTAATTAAAGCCGCTATGCGTTTTGATGAAACCCGGGGTTTTAAATTTATTTCGTATGCCGTATGGTGGATTCGCCAATCCATTTTGCAAGCTATTGCCGAGCAATCGCGCGTGGTGCGCCTTCCGTTAAATCGTGTTGGTTCGTTGAATAAAATTTCGCGTGCATTTTCATCTCTTGAACAAGAGTATCAACGCGAACCTTCGCCTGCAGAAGTAGCAGAGCTGATGAATATAACGGTTGAAGAAGTGGAAATCAATATGCGTGCAGGTGGTCGGCAAATTTCAGTTGATGCACCTTTTATTCAAGGTGAAGAAGGGCGCCTGTTGGATGTACTGGAAGATACAATGGAAGTAATGCCTGATACCGGGCTGATGCAGGATTCGTTAAAGCAAGAAGTAGCCCAGGCATTAAAAGCTTTAACCTTACGGGAAGCAGAAGTAATTGTGGACTATTATGGTCTTAATGGATCGCACCCATTAACGTTGGAAGAGATTGGCGATAAATTTGAATTAACACGGGAGCGCGTGCGTCAAATAAAAGAAAAAGCTACGCGCAGACTAAGAAGCACCAGCCGTAGTAAAAACCTGCAAGCTTATCTGGGATAAGCATAACCATAAGTACATTAATGAGTTTCTACAACCCTACAGACGAGTACTCTGCCATTTGGAATAAATACCGACCGGCAATTTTGAAATGCATGGTAGCATGCGAAGCTGGTCCGCAGCAATACCAGTTTTTTCTGCACGAATTCAAAGCCTTAAATCCAAAAGAAAAGACTTATACTTTTACTTTGCAGGTAAGTGCAGGCAAAGCCAGAAACAACATTAAAGATTCGAAGTTAGCGCAACAGCTGCTTGCTGTAATTGCGCAGTCTAAACGTGGCTCTGAACTAATGTCACTCGCTGATTACGATTTCGTATTGGGAAAAGATTTGAAACTTACGGTTAGTAAACGTGCCAGTGAGGAAGGCGCCTAATCGTTTACTTATACACTTCTGGCTTTACAATTGATACTTAATAAAGCCAGCAGCGTTATTGGCTTTCGCTCTTGCCCCTTCAATGCTTTCGGCTTTCGCCAGGCAAACCCCCATTCTTCGTTCACCATTTACTTCGGGCTTACCAAAAACCCTGATCTGTGTATCGGGTTCTTGTAGTGCTGCCTCAATACCCGCGTAAGTAATGTTGTTCGATTTTCCTTTCACCAGTATTACTGATGAAGCCGATGGCCCTAATTGACGAATAACCGGAATGGGCAAGCCAAGAATAGCACGCACATGTAACGCAAACTCCGATAAGTCTTGCGAGATCATGGTAACCATACCTGTATCATGTGGGCGTGGTGAAAGCTCACTGAAGTAAACTGCATCACCTTTCACAAAAAACTCTACTCCAAAAATTCCATAACCCCCCAGTGCGTTCACTACCTTTTCGGAAATTAGTTGAGCTTCTTTCAATGCGGCTTCGTTCATGGGGTGTGGTTGCCACGACTCCTGGTAGTCGCCATGCTCTTGTCGGTGGCCAATCGGTTCGCAAAACGAAACGCCATCTTTATGCCGAATGGTTAGCAACGTTATTTCAAAATCGAAATCGATAAAACCTTCTACAATTACTTTACCACCACCGCTGCGGCCTCCCTCCTGTGCATATTGCCAGGCAGTTTCAATGTCGTTTGTATTTTTAATTACACTTTGTCCTTTGCCCGATGAACTCATAATGGGTTTTACTACACATGGTATTCCAATCTGCTTTATACTTTGCGTAAAGGTTTCAAAATCACCAGCAAATAAGTAAGGCGATGTTTTTACTTTCAATGTTTCAGACGCAAGTACCCGAATACCTTCACGGTTCATAGTCAATCGTGCGGCATTGGCGGTCGGTATTACCCGAAACCCCTCATGTTCTAATTGAACTAATGTATCGGTAGCAATGGCTTCTACTTCGGGTACTATGATGTGCGGCTTTTCTTTTTCAATCAATGCTCGTAACAAAGCACCATCCAACATATTAATAACGTGCGAACGATGTGCTACCTGCATAGCCGGGGCGTTTGCATAGCGATCTACTGCAATTACTTCAACACCGTAGCGTTGAAACTCAATAACTACTTCCTTTCCCAATTCGCCCGAGCCCAACATCATTACTTTAATGGCTGATGTAGTGAGTGGTGTTCCTAGTTTTAACATTTCAATAGTTAAGATTTAAGATTTTGGATTTTGAAATTCGAAATAAGTAATTCGAATTGAAATTCTATTTTCCGGGCTGATACTTTCTTAACGCATTTGCTTCTACGTCTTTCTTATAAAACCAAACATCCTTAAACTGTCCATTGCTGTATAACTGAGCCTGGTTAGTAAAGTAGGGCGACTGCGGATTGTTGTTGTTTCCTCCGGCCAATACGGATTTGGCTTTAATGGTTTTTCCAAATTCAACAACGGCTACAAAACTATTACCTACATAGCCATACATTTTGTTGGTGCCCAGAAACTTACGACTTCCAAATGCAGCAAGTGAACCCCAGAATGAAGATGCCGATGCAACCGGTAAACTGGGTTTGGTATCATCAAAAGTCTCATTGATGTTTCCCGTAAGTCGTTGGAAGCGATTTACCTCGCCCCAGGCAACATTCCATTTACCAAAGTCGCGCTTGAATTCCGCAATAATGGCTGCCAATGCGGTTAACTTTTCTTCGGCAGTGGTTTGTTCCGTCATATAGTTAATAATATCCAACTGACTACTACCTGCTGGTATGCGCGAGAAAATACGTTGCCGTAATTCAACACCCCAATACATAGCTAACGCTGCACCCACCGATTCCTTTCCGTAATTCAAATTCCACGCACGCAACACCTCTATTGGTTCTTTCAGTTCAGTATAGTTGTTTCCATTTGTGTCGAAGGCTTTTACGAGTGCCGGTAACAAATCTTTAAATCCAGCCAGATAAGGATCGTTCGCAGCAGCTATCAGTTTATCTAATGTGTATTTGTTTTCCCGATTCAAAACCCGCTCTGCATTAATGCCTCTTGCGTTCTGAGCATCGGGTGCCATGTAGGTAGGATATTTATTTTTATCCGGACTATACTTTCCCGCAAGGGTAAATGGCGTGGAGTTGCAGTTTTGAATCCAACCGTTGGTGGGATTGAGGGATTGAACAATTTCATTTACGTTGTGCAGTCCTTGCCAATCGGTTTGCGTGTTGCTGCCATCCAAAGGTTTGCTCCAATCGAACGTTGGATTGCGTTTGGGAATAAAGTTGCCATGCCAGTATGCAATGTTTCCATCGCGATCGGCAAACACCGTATTGTTAGATGAGTTGGCTTTAAGCTCCATCACTTTATTATAATCGGCATAGCCTTTGGCTTTGGTGCGTTGGTACGATTGTGTAAGCGCTTTTAAAGGTTCCACCATCAACGCGATGCTGATCCATTTTTCATTTTGCTTTCCGATAATGGGTCCATGATGTGTAAACCTTCCGGTGAATTCTTTGTAACTCCTGGTGTTTCCATTCTTATAGGCCAGCACAATCTTTTTGCTGCGAATGGTTTTTAAGTCGTTGCCGTGTTTATAAAAAACAGAATCTTGCTTCTGTATGATGGTCTCCAGATACTCATCAATTACATCGGCCTGACTGCTGGTATGCATCCAGCCACAGTATTCGTTAAAACCCTGATAGATAAAAAACTGACCCCATGTTACCGCTCCATAGGCGTTTAGGCCTTCTTCGCTATTCATGTGTACCTCGGGTCTGAAATAAAATGATGTGTGCGGATTAATTAATAGCAATGCATTACCACTGGCACTTAATTTAGGCGCAATAGCAAAACCATTGGAGCCACGTGGTTCGGGCTCAGGTTCGTTATGGTCAACTTCTTCGGGAATATATTTATCGCCCATGCCATAAAATTCTTTTAGCCGGTTTACCGAAATGGATTCTATATCGCCACCAATACTTCCTTCACTAAAAAGAAATGGCATCCATGGTTGAAACCGTTTAATCAGTTTTGGTTTTACTTCGGGATGCGTGTAGAGGTAATAGTTAGCGCCATCTGCGAAAGCGTTACATAATCGCTTAAGCCATGCCGGGCTTTGTTGATAGATGTTCTCGGCCATCAGCGTATCGTAAAATAAACGTTGGCGCAAATCGTGGTAGAGTTTCTCCTCACCTTCTACTTCGGCAAGTCGCCCCATCGAGGTTATATAATTGAGTTCAACGCGCGGAAAGTCATCCTCGCATTGTGCATAGAGAAATCCAAACACGGCATCAGCATCGGTCTTGCCATAGATATGTGGTATACCCCAGGTATCGCGAATAATAGTAACCTGTTTGGCCTGGGCTTGCCAGTTGGTTATTTCTTTTGTTGAAAACGGTTGGGCTGTGGCCGTAACAACGGCCAGAAGTAAAAAGATAGCGAGTTTCATTGCCTGAAAATTAAAATGAAAAGGTATTGAATAACTCATTATAAAGGTGCTACAATCCTTTAAGCGGAGATTAAAATACCTCCCTCTGGCAAGCGGTCTTCAGATGTTATCAGATACCCTAAAGACTCAGATTTGGCTAAGAATCAATAATCGGTTGCATTGATTTTATACAAAAAATGGCACCTATCCTACGATTGCAATAAATTTAATTGTGCAATCGGTTGCAAATTTGAATTCATTATTTCACTTTTATCTCACCGAAACCAAATTCAGGTTTTTCGGGAAGGACTTTTACAGGAACTGGAAAACAATTAACCCATTAAAATCAACCAGTATGATGAAAACAATTTTACCACCACTTCGCGAAGAAAGCTGGCGCAGGTCGCTCTTGGTCCGGGCTGTAATGCTTGCCTGCTTTGCACTTTGCATTAGCCTGAACACGTTTGCCCAATCTACTATTCGAGGCAAAGTAACGGATGAGTCTGGCACTGGGCTGCCAGGCGTTAACATCTTGTTTAAAGGAACAGCATCAGGTACCACTACCGATGCCAACGGAGATTATGCCATTCAAGTGCCTGCTGATGGCGGAGCTAAAATTCTGGTATTCTCATTTATCGGCTACCAAACTATAGAGCAGGCTGCTGATGGACGTACTACCATTGATGTTTCATTGGCAACAGATGTTACCGCTTTGAGTGAAATTGTGGTGATTGGTTATGGTGAAATGCGGAAAGAAGCGGTAACCGGTTCAGTGGCATCTATAAGTGGAGATATGATGCGTGATATTCCTTCTACCAACATCTCACAAGCATTACAAGGACGTTTGCCAGGCGTAGAATTTTCACAAACATCCTCTCAACCAGGTGCAACAATGCAAATTCGTATCAGAGGTTCTAGATCGCTAACAGCAAGTAACGATCCTCTAATTGTTTTGGATGGTATTCCTTTCGTGGGCTCCATTGGAGATATAAACCCCAACGACATTAAGAGTGTAGATATTTTAAAAGATGCTTCGGCAACAGCCATTTATGGTTCGCGTGGAGCAAACGGTGTTATACTGGTAACAACCAATAAAGGACAAAGAGGCCAAAAGGCCAGAGTAACTTATAATAGTTTTTACGGAGCCAAAAAGGTTTTTGGTAAGTATCCTTTAATGAGTGGCCCGGACATGGTTAAACTTAGAGAGTTAAATGTTCCTTATACCACATACGGGCAAGACGAAGCTACAGATGTGGATACCGATTGGCAGGATTTATTGTACCGCCCGGCAACCATTACTAGCCATGACGTAGGTATTTCAAGCGGAACGGAAAATGGCAGCTACAATTTTGGCATCGGCTACTTATTGGATCAGGCCGTTATCCCTACGCAGCAATACAGCCGATATACGCTACGAGGTACCGTTGATCAAAGCGTAGGTGAGCACTTCCGTTTTGGATTCACCACCAATAGTAACTATAGCATCAACACAGGTAGCCAGGTGAATATAGGTGGCTTGTTGCGCATGACACCAGTAGCAGATCCATTTAATCCTGACGGCTCGTTTAAAAGAACTGTTCGTACCGCCATTGATGAACCCTGG
>DPSB01000189.1 GCA_003537495.1 Cytophagales bacterium
CTTTAGATTTTATTTTGAAGACTTATCCAACTGCCTCCGTTATACACTTGCGTATAACCTTTTGATTTCAAAATACTTTTAGCTGCACCACTTCGCATACCCGAAGCGCAGCACGTAATAATGGGTTTGTTCTTATCGGAAAGGCGACCGGTATTGTTGTTCAAGGTGTCGACCGGAATATTGACCGAACCCTTGATGTGGCCTCCGGAATATTCGCTTTTGGTGCGTACGTCCAAAATTACGGCTCCGCTTTTCACCAACTCGGCATAATTTACTTTCGGCCCAAGTCCGAATAAACTTTTCAATAATTCAATCATACCGTTTCAACATTTTGAGAAAGCAAATAGTTTATGGAAAGCCAACTTCCGGCATCTACGCAAGTAAGATTTTGTTCTTTTAATATATAGGTGGCCATAGCACTTCGGCCGCCCGATGCACAACACAGAATAAGCGGTTGCTTTAATTGCTGCAATTCATCTACGCGTTGCAATAATTCATTTACCGGAATGTTTACGGAGCAGGGAATGTGACCACCCTGATATTCGTGCGGAGTGCGCACATCTACAATAGTGCCTTCGTTTTTCTGAAGCAGTTCTTTGAGGTTCATACTTTTTATGCGTTTGATTTTTCTTTTTTAAACATGTTAACTACAAGGCCACCCATTAACGCACCGTACAACGATGAGTTTACCGGACTTGAAGTAATAGGGCAGGAGCCCGAGATACAACCGATTTGTTGCCAATAGAGATAACCGACACCTAAGCCAATGCCAACACCAATAAGTGTAAGCCAGTATTTTTTGAGAAGAGCCATTTTGTTTCTGCCTTTTTTGCTGATGCAAAGATAGGCTGGTAGTTGGCTGCCGATGTGTGACTACCGTTACAGAAGGGAAATTTTATTTCGGGCGAGTTTTACCAGGCCTTCGTTTTCCATTTGTTTGATTACACGCGAAACGGCTTCGCGGGCTGTGCCCAGTTCATCAGCCAATTGCTGATGGGTTATGGAAATATCCTTGCTCTTGTAGAGCTCGGCTTTTTGTTTTAATAATTGCAATAGGCGCGAGTCCAACTTCTGAAACGCAATGGCGTTAACAGCGGTCAGTAATTCTTCAAAGCGTTTGTGGTAGAGTTTAAAAATAAAGTCCGACCACTCCGGAAATTTTTTGATCCATTCACTCGCTTTATCAACAGGAATAAAAAGTATTTCGGAATCTTCTTCGGCAACAGCTTTCAGTTTGCTGGTTTCGTTATGGATACCACCCAGAAACGACATGATGCAACTTTCACCTGGTGTGATATAATAGAGTAAGATTTCATGGCCTTGCGGATCGGTGCGCATTACTTTCAAGCTGCCTTTCAGCACCAGCGGAATGGCTTTGATGTAACTATCTTCCTGCAGGATAATTGAGCCGGTCGGAAATTTTTTCAGTTGGCCGTATTGCGATACTTCTTCTTTAAGCAGACTTTGAAACATGGGCTTAAGATAGCAGGAATAAAAAGATTAACGGAAAGATAATTCCCACTAAAGCCAGTTTCCAACCCCGACCCCAAAAACTGTTGGCGCCTTTTTGAATGAACATTCCCGTAAAGGCAATGATGAGCATGGCTACACCAAAAATATCAGAGTAATAAATCCACCATTTGCTGGTATCAACATGCAGTTTGGTCATTTGACCCAATATTGGTGTGGTTCGGTACGATTCAATTTTTCCTTTGCCGCTTGTTAGGTCAACCTGCACATCATTGCTTACATATGAAATCTTAAGTGTGTTTCCATCCACAGAAAACCGTCTCAGTTGATCGTCAATTTTATATTCTGATGTAAAGGCTGCAATAAATTTATCGTTCACAGAATCTTTTACCACAGTTTGCTTCAACTGAATTTCCTGCGCGTTGTAGGTGTATCTTCTAGGGTGCCAAGCTTGACGGTGGTTCAAAAAAATTCCTGAGAAAGAAAACGCGATGATCAAACCTAAATAGAAATATGCGATATCGCGATGGGTGTTACGGGCGGTGAGTTTCATGGGGAGTTACAAGGGTTGAGCTGCTTTATCTGTGATCTTAGAGAATCTTCGTGCATTTAGGGCCTTTGTGGTTCCTTAACTAAGTTAACTTTTGAACCACCAAGCCGCTAAGACACCAAGTTAGCACCAAGGTTAGTTAAAAAGGGAATTTACCTTCCAAAAGGATTCAAGGCATTCAAAGCGCGCTTACCACCGCCCATCTTGTTCATGGTCTTCATCATCTTGCGCATGTCTTCAAACTGTTTCAACAATTGGTTTACTTGTTGAATGGTAGTACCACTTCCTTTCGCAATTCTGTTTTTACGACTGGAGTTGAGCTTGTCTGGGTTTTGTCTTTCATCCAATGTCATGGAGCGGATAATGGCTTCAATGGGTTTGAATGAATTATCATCAATGTCCACATCTTTTATAGCCTTGCCCATGCCGGGTATCATGCCCAGCAGGTCTTTCATATTACCCATCTTTTTGATCTGATCCAGTTGCGATAAAAAATCGTTGAAGTCGAACTGGTTCTTGCGCATCTTGGCATTTAGCCTGCGCGCTTCTTCTTCATCAAAAGTTTGCTGCGCTTTCTCTACCAAACTCACCACATCGCCCATGCCCAAAATCCGGCTGGCCATACGGTCAGGGTAAAAGCGATCGATGGCTTCCATCTTTTCGCCCGAGCTGATAAACTTGATCGGCTTTTCTACAACTCTGCGAATGGAGAGGGCCGCGCCACCGCGGGTGTCGCCATCCATTTTAGTTAGCACTACACCATTAAAGTTAAGACGGTCGTTGAAGGCCTTCGCTGTGTTAACCGCATCCTGACCAGTCATGGCATCGACCACAAACAATGTTTCAGAAGGCTTAAGCGCTTCTTTTAACCGGGCAATTTCGTTCATCATCTCTTCATCCACAGCCAAACGACCAGCTGTATCGACAATGACAACGCGATGATTGTTTTTCTTGGCATGTTCAAGGGCTGCTTTCGCGATCTTTACTGCATCCTCGTTTTCAGGTTCGGCATATACTTCCACACCTACTTGTTCACCCAATACTTTCAATTGATCGATCGCAGCCGGACGATAAATATCGCACGCGGTAAGCAATACCTGGCGGCCTTGCCGTTTCAGGTAGCTGGCCAGTTTTCCTGAAAAGGTTGTTTTACCAGATCCTTGCAAACCAGCAATCAGGATAATGGCTGGGTTGCCATCTATTTTTATGTCTTCACTTTCGCCACCCATTAACAGGGTAAGCTCATCGCTGGTGATTTTGGTTAGTAATTGACCAGGCGAAATGGAGGTGAGCACGTTTTGGCCAAGCGCTTTTTCACGGATTTCGTCTGTTACCTCTTTGGCTACTTTATAGTTTACGTCCGCATCAATCAGCGCTTTGCGGATTTCCTTTACCGTAGTGGCAATGTTAATTTCAGTGATTCTTCCCTGGCCCTTCAGGGTTTGAAAGGCCTTTTCCAGCTTCAGACTTAAACTATCGAACATGACATGTTAAATTAAGAGGCCGCAAAGTTAATGGGTATTTTGAAAGACAGAAACAAAGATTTCGATCTATTGATAAGCAGTTTCGTTCAGCTTCTGAACAGGATTCATAATATACGTCTGCATGCTGTTGTCTTTCAATAACTCTACAATCCGAAAGCCTTTATAAACTGTGCCCCAGCTACCGCCAATGTGCGAGTCGTACAGGTGTGGAATGGAGCCCAGCATTTTTTCGCCATCCTGATCGTGATCATGGCCATGAAAAACTGCTTTTACATTCGGATACTTTTGAATTAAATCAGCGTAAGCCGGATTATCAATGCTGTTGGGTGTCCACTTTTGCTGGCCTATATGTAGAAAGAGAAAGATGTTTTGTTTGCGATGTGCTTCCAATTTTTCTTCCAGCCATTTCAGATCAGGAGAGAGGTATTCACCTTTTTCATTTGATGTAGTCATCATCAGAAAAACCTGCTTGCGGAAGATTTTTTCATAATTGAGCGGTACGTCCCACGTTTCCTGCCATTGGTTTGCGCTTACGCGATCATGATTGCCTTGCGTTACGCAGTATGGAACAGCTAGCTTTTCCAGATGTGGTTTAAGTTGCGGCATTAATTCCGGTTGATCGTGAATGAGGTCGCCATTCACAACACAGGCATCGAGCGGAAGTTCTTTGTGGAAGTTGTTGATGTGCGATACGAACTCCGTTATGAATTTATCGAAATCGGTATTGGGTTGTCCGTAATGACTATCACTACCCACTGCAAATCGCAACACCACATTTTTTTGGTTGCTTAAAATATCGGCTGCAGAAATGAATTGCCCACCGGTAATCATGTACGCGGAAGATAGGGCAAAGCCTTTCAGAAATTTTCTGCGCGAGTTTGTTGGGTTGTGTTTAGCTTCCATGCTTAATGCCTTCCAAAGTTAATTCAACCACAATCAGGTTCTTGTTAAAATTAGAATAAAGAAGTTTTACCAAATCTTTATTTTGCAGGTTGTTGGCAAACTCAAAGCCTCGGTCAAACTCAGCAGCCGGCCAGTTTAAAAATTCCATTACGTTGCCCATGCTTCCTTTCTTTACCAAACTTTGAAGAACATGTTTTTCGGTTTCAGTCAAATTCATAAGCCTAGTTGATTGTTAAAGGTAAATTTATTTTTGTTTATTCAAGTCGCAAATGAATTACCAACGCATTGAACCGGATGAAAAGCTGAGCCTGTGGGTGGATTGTTACTGGTTTGCGGAAAGCACCAACATGATTCGCGAGAAAAAGAAAATTATTCCGGATGGCTTTCCGGAAATCATTTTTCATTATCGCGACCCGTACCGCATCAATATTTCAGGTGCGTGGAAGCAACAAGGTAAAAACCTGCTTGCCGGACAAATCAGTAACTTCTTTTATTTGGAAAATACGGGAGCTTCGGGAATGGTTGGAATAAAATTTAAACCTGCTGCCCTTGCACAACTGTTTGAATTAAATATGGCTGATCATACCGATCTGGTTATTCCGCTACCTCGTATTATCATTAGGGCATTTGCCGGTATACCAGACTCAGTAAATGATCCCCTCGAACCCCTTCAGTTTGCACAGTTACTGAATCACGAACTTGGTCTAATCGTTCCGCTTCGGAATGATGAGAGTCAAAAAGTTGAACGGGCCCTTGATTTGATTTTTGAACGTAATGGCAATTTAGAGGTAAATGAATTATTGGATCAGCTCGCCATTACCGAGCGCCAGTTGCAGCGACTGTTTAATAAGTATGTTGGATTGCCACCCAAGTTTTATTGTCGGATAATTCGCTTCAGTCGGATTTTTAGTTTGATGGAACAACACGATGCTTCGTGGGTCGAGATTGCCTTGGAGTCGGGCTATTATGATCAATCGCATTTTATCCGAAACTTCAAAGCGTTTACGGGCGAAGATCCTTCTGCGTATTTGTTTGAAGAGGAGACATTGGCAAATTTTTTTATGAAACGCATCTGATTGTCGGGTTTGTACAATATCACGAAATGCGGCTGACTTACTTTTCGGAAAAAAAGATTTATGAAAACTTTGCTCTTACTATTACTTCTTGCGTTTAGCGTTTCCGCGAATGCGCAATCCCTAAAGGAAATTGAATGGCTTGCCGGTACCTGGAATCGCACCAATGTAAAAGCTGGTCGTAGTGCACATGAACGTTGGATTAAAACCGCGGAAGGTTTGCAGGGCTGGGGTGTAAATATGAATGGTTCTGATACAATTTTTGTTGAGAAACTTCGGATTGTAACAAAAGACAGTAAACTATACTATGTAGCTGATGTACCGCAGAACAAAGAGTCAACGTATTTTTTGATTAC
>DPSB01000093.1:0-7461 GCA_003537495.1 Cytophagales bacterium
GATTGCCTTTACCGGTTTAATGCGTGCCTCCAATCTTTTAAAGTTTGAAGGGCTTTTCCACGATCCAAACGCTTGCGTAACTAACGTTCCAATTTCAGTGGCATCAAAATCGCCCACAACAGAAAGTGTAGCATGGTTAGCTCCATAGAAATCCTTATGAAATTTCTTGGCATCATCCAGTTTCAGGTTTTTAATTGACTCAATAGTTTCATCAAAGTCTTCTGCATAGCGTGGATCGCCTTTGGGATACGGTGAGGTGTATTTCGATAACCGCACAGAAGCTACCGCTGTTGGTTCTCTCCGTTGCGATTCGATATTGGCAATTGATTCACTCTTCAACTTCTCAAACTCATCAGCCGGAAAAACCGGATCTTTTAAGATTTGTTCCACCAACTTGATAACTTCAGCAAGATTTGGTTTTGTGGTTTCAATATTTACTGATACCGAAGTTGCACCACCAAAGAAACTTACGCGAGCCTTAAGCCGATCGAATTCATCCTTTATCTGCTGGCGCGAAAGTTTTGAAGTTCCTTTATCGAGCATTCGTGCAGCATATTGACCTGCCGTACCTTTATTCAAAAGATTCTTTTCATCACCAAAGCGCAAGGTCAGTCGAGCTTGTACTGATTCACCACGGGTCTTCTTATATAGGTAAGCCGTCTTCATGCCATTGGGCGCAGTGTTTCTTACCGTGCGGGCTTCAATGTTGGCAGGCGATGGATCGAAAGCTTCACCTTCACTTACCGCTGCTTTACCTTTGTAATCTTTTACAAGCGCATCTACATTGGGCTCAGCCGGAATTTCAGCACGCTTGGGTTCATTATCCGGAATAAATTGCCCTACCACACGGTTATCTTCCTTAAAATAATTTTTAGCAACCTTCAATACATCTTCTGGAGTAACTTTTTCCAATTGATCGCGATATAGGAAAAACAATCGCCAATCGCCCATCGAAATAAATTCACTCATTAAAATTCCCACCCGATCGGGGTTATTAAAATTAAGTTCAATCTGTTTCAGCAAAGCCGCCTTTGCTCGATCTACTTCTTCTTTGGTAGGCGGATTGGTACTAAGCTCGTTAAAGGTTTGCAGCATTGCCTTCTTTGCATCTTCAATTGATTTATCTTTTGGTACTTGTGCAAACACCAAAGTGGCACCCGGCTCTTTTAATTGGAATGGAATAGAAAAAATAGAAGTTGCCTTCTTGGTATCTACCAACGATTTATAAATTCTGCCAGAAGGTGCATTTGCCAAAATTTCCATCAGCACACTAATAGGTGCATAATCAGGATGTGTACCGGCTGAAATTTTATGCAGCACCGATAACCACTGCACATCGCCTACACGCTTTACGGTAACGGAACGCTCACCATCCTGAATGGGATCGCGAGTATAAAACTCGCTTATCTCACGCAACGGTTTGGGTATAACCCCAAAGTGCTCGTTAATCATGTTGAGTGTTTTGGCTTCCTCAAACTTTCCGGCCACTACCAGCACAGCATTGTCCGGTTGATAATATTTCTTATAGAATGCCTGCAGGCGATCAATGGATACATTTTCAATATCGGCACGCGAACCAATGGTTGACTTACCATAGTTATGCCACTCAAAAGCGGTAGCCATAGTACGTTGCCACAGCACACGAATTGGATTATTTTCTCCCGATTCAAATTCATTCCGCACTACGGTCATTTCACTATCCAAGTCCTTTTTAGCAATAAATGAATTTACCATGCGATCGGCCTCCATGTCCAGCGCCCATTTCATGTTTTCATCTGTCGCTGAAAGTATCTCAAAGTAATTTGTTCTATCAAAAGATGTAGTTCCATTAAAATTTCCACCACGATCTTCCAATTCTTTCATGATATTCATTGGATACTTTGGTGTTCCCTTAAACACCAGGTGTTCGAGTAAGTGCGCCATACCTGTTTCACCATAGTTCTCGTGTTTAGAACCCACCAGGTACGTAACATTTACGGTAAACGTTTGCTTGGATTGGTCGGGGAACAACAAAACCCGCAAGCCGTTGGCAAGACGATATTCGGTAATACCTTCCACCGAAGTTACCTTAACCGGTGGCGGAGGTTGCATTTTCACCTCTACATTAGGTGTTTCAGGTTTAGGATTGGCGGTCTTCTTTTTCTGGGCATAGCTGCTGCTTACCAACAATAGAAGAATCAACCCCGATAAAATTGTTTGTTTCATACGCATAAGATTAATTGTGATGCTTGTTATAAAAATGAAAATAGGGTTATGACTTTTAATTTGCAAGTCGGTTTTTGATAATGTGGTTAGTTTCGTTTAATGAGTGGATTAGAGGATAAGATTTTTTCAGGGAATGAAAAGAGATGGTTCGTGAGGACACGAACCATGGTGTTGAGGGCATGAATGAAGGAGGAATTTTTTAAAGACAGATTAAGATTTCTTAATGCGAATGTTGAAACAATGCATTGTAAGCAGTAAACCCTTTGTTCTATTTTGAGTCAGATGGTTCCTTATATAGTTTTATAGCTGTATAAAAAATCCAAAGAAAGTAAAACAGAAATACAAATCGTTGCCCAACTGCTGGAATGGCCGGAAACAAAAAAGGCCATGCACCAAATAAAATGGTTAACCATGTAAACGCTAAAAGGAGTTTTGTAACGGTTTGCCAATAACTACTCTTCTTCATTTGTTGCGGATAAGCAAACGCCCCTAACAGAAAAAACAAATAACTACCAAAACTTCCGATAGTATGCATCAGCATATTTACTGATTGCCTATTTTCAAAATCACCCGGAAAGATTCCGGATAGCGCCATGAAAAATCCGCTCAGCATTACTCCTATTAAAGGAAGTTTACTTCCTGATTTTGAAACTGATTGAAAGAGACCATACCCATAAATTGAAATGAGCAGACCCGGCACTCCATAGCCCAGAATATTCCACGTCCATTTATGAGGTGCATCCACCGATCCTAGTTCGCTGATCGCTTTTGTGTAGAAACTGTATTCTGGTCTTAAACCTGCCATTATAAAATAGGTACTCCAAAAAAGAATAGGTGCAGCCATTCCTATAAGTGCGTAATGTCGGGATGTCATATTACTTCAGTTGATCAAAGAAAGATACTACTTTATCGAAGTGGTTTAAGGGCTCAAGGTGGTTACCCGATACAATAAGATGTTGATGCAGATGTGGGAAATTGTTCGAGGCTAATCGTGCCATCAATCGTTCCGACATTTTAGTTGCTGGCCATTGTTCATCTTCATCGGCTGATACAATCAGAACCGGACCATTGATACGTTCAACCGGAATTTCAGCTTGCGCTGTAGCAGTTGTATCTTCCAACATCATTGAAAAAGCGGTGTGCAGATCGCCTTTAATGGCCGGTCCAATAGTTTTAAACGGAGCCGGCACATAAGCCACTTCTTCGTTATTGTATAACCACGATGAAGTGTTGGCAGAAATAGTAAGTGCCGGAAAACTAACATGCGATGTAGAAAGTGCAACCACACCTTTAAAACAAGTATATCGGCTTGCGAGATTCAATACCAATTCGCCACCTTTGGAAGCACCCATCAAAATGATTCGACTTGTATCTATTTGTGGTGTACGTTTGGCGATGTTCAGAATGGTATCGGCAATGGCATTAAGCGAAATTCTATCTAATGCATCGGGTGAATTTTCAGTTTTGAAATAACCAATAGCTAATACAGCAAAGCCATGCGCCAACAACGTATCGCGCTTATCTTTCAAATACCTGCGCTCCCAATCATTACCACCCGATCCACCACCAAATGCAACCACCAGGGGTTGTTTGGAATTTTCATTCAAATAAAGATGGGTATTCAGGCCGCCATGATTTGATGAAATGGATGGGGTAGCCAATACAAGGTAAGCCAGAATGCTTACTACCAGTATACATCCTAACAAAATAGTTCTCTTAATCATAATCGGAGATAAACAGTACTAAGCTTAATTTCTTTTTGTTAATATAATCGCAAGTGATCCGATTAGTATTACTATCCAGCCTATTGCAATAGTTTGGATCATATTATCCATTTTCATGGCAAACAGCATGCTGTCTATCTGGCCCGTACGCCAAAATACCCATTCACTTGCCAGGCGTGTAGCAAGTATTGGATGTCCTGTTTCCAGAATGATTATCGCATCACCCGTTTCAGGGTTTAACCTGACTGCCGTATTGATTGGTGGTATACTTTTTCCGTCATGGCCAATTATAAAGTCATTTGTATTTGTTGGAGCAAACAAAATTGTTCCCAACCCCCAGATATCAACCCCAAACTGTTGTGCCTGAGGCTTACGCATTAAACTTACGGTCTCAGGCTTAAGAGCATTTCTTCCTACAGGTTCGCCCTGTTTACCGGGCAAATGAGCCTGAACAAATAACTCCAAATCGGATAATGATGTATAAAGAGACGTAGCGGCCAAGGCAGTATAGTGATAGTGCTTGGCATGAGTACTATCCTGATTGTAAAACTCAGCGAGCTGATATTGACTGGAATCGGGCCAATGAAAAGTGGAGTGTTTCATTTGCAGTGGCTCAAATACAGTTTGTTGCATATACACTTCAAACGATAACCCACTTACCTCTTCTATTAACAGTTGCAACAACGTATAGCCACCACCTGAATACTCGAACTGGCTCCCCGGTTTTATTCCAATGGCTACCATCCCACTCTTACCGGAATCCGCATCGGATGCCTTGGGGAATGATTGTTCAATAGTTTGAACATCCTCAATAGATTCAAACCCTGAGTAACCCAAACCATCTGTTAAACCCGCTGTATGACTCTCTAATCTGCGTACAGTAACTTCATCATTATTAAATGACCCCTGTGGTAATTGCCACCGAGTTAGATAGATACTTATCGGGGAATCTAAATCAACTTTGCCGGATTCTACTAAATGCATTACACCGAATGCTGTAATCCATTTACTTAGTGATGCTACTTGAAAAACTGTATTCCGATCTACTGGCTTATTTGCCGAATAAAACTTCTCTAGTTCTATGGCTCCATCTCTTAATGTTGCCACAGCCAGATTACCCACAAATTCTTTTTTTACTTCTCTGTCAATTGCGCTTGAATACGATCCGATGGTTCCATCTGCTATCGGAGTATGTAACCAGCCCTGAACAGTTATAATAAGAGTAAGTACGGCCCAAGCCAAACAAGCAAGGAAAACACCAAGAATAGTTTTGAGGATTTTCTTCATCTCACTATTCAATTATGCTTGAACTTTTACATTCTCTGATTTAGATAAATACTCATACCCACGATACAATACCAGTATCTCTACAATTACGGCTGGCACCATTACTACATAACCAATGAAAAATAAAATTACGGTTATAAATGCTGCACCGGTTATAATCTCCAGTACTCCGGCTGCACGCGAAAGTTCACCCATGCCATCTTGTAACCGCATTAACGCAATTCCGAAAATCAACGTGAGTGCTCCTATTACTACACTGGCAGCTGTGTAGGGTATCCATAAACTATCGGCATCAGCAGCCCATAAGGTTGAAACGTCCAGAATACCGATTGCTACCACCGCACCTATCATCAGGTAACTTCCTATTTTAAGTAATCCGTTTTCAAAAATTTTACTGAGTATAATGAAGCCGCGAATAAAAAACGTGTAGGCGGTAATCATGGTAGCGGTAAGCCCGATGTAAATAAAATTAACCCATTGCGACCAATCGTTTTCTTTGGTGAGCCAGGCGAGATCCATGGCATTGAGAATTATTTCTACGGCTAAGTAAATAGCCCCGGCAAAAACAGAAGTAAGCAAGGCACTTTGACTAAAGATGGCTTGCTTGGGTGGAGTTTCCATAGGTGTTGAATGTTGTTTGATGAATGATTCGAAATCCTGCCCGAGGGCGGTAACCAATATTTTTATGGTTGAAAGTCGGGGTAGCACTTCGCCTGCTTCTATGCGCTGAATGGTGCGCACGCTTACGTGACTTATTTCTACCAGTTCTTCCTGGGTTAGATTTTTTTCTTTGCGCAGGGCGGTAAGGCGCTTGCCGAGTTCGGGTTGTTGCATGGGTAATAAAATTATGTTGCAAGTTTACGGCACAGAACGGGCCGGGGCCACGAATTTGGCCTGCATTTTACCCGTCAGTTACCCGCCAATTGAGAAAATGAGGGATTTTGGGTGTTTGGATAATGCTTTTGTGACTACCTGATATAACCTCAGAACAAAAATGCAATACCTGCGGTAAGGTTAATGGGCGAAATACTTTCCTCGCCACCAATTGTATTAATTTTGGCGGTAGTAAAATCCAAATTGGTGAGTGCTGCCCAACGCTTTGCAAATCGGTACTGATAGGTAAGCCCAAGACTATAAGTTAATCTGCTTTGAGCTGTTTCCATGTTAAAAACTGACGATGATGCTTTGAACTCTTCCTGGTAATAGAATTGCCCAAAACGAAGCTTGAGTTCAAGTTTTGATTTTTCAGTTATGAAGTAACTGTACACTGGACCCAACATTATCAATCTATAAGCACCTGTATAATCTGAGGTAACAGTAATAGGGTTGCCATTTGGATCAGAGGTACGAACAGAGGCCTGATTAATATGAGCACCGCCAGAACAAGTTGCTGTAATCCCCCATCGATCATTAAAGGAATAAGAAAAGTTAATCAAGTTAATATTGAGTCCGGTTCCTAAACTGTTATTGACAAACTTATAGTCTGTTATGAAAGATGGCCCGACTCCAAAGCCAACATAACCTTTATAAGCCTTCTGGGCCGGTGCCGATAGTGAACCAAGAAACAGAATTACAAGTAAGATTGATTTTGACATTTTTTAAACCATTCGCTTTTTCAACGTTAACCTGATGAACACAAAACTGATTAGTGTAAGCAAGGCGCCCAACATCATGGCCGAACCCGGAAAGTAAACCGGAGCCTCAGGAGAAACAAAATAAGAGAAAATGTAATTCATCAATAGCGGACCGATGATGGCGGTTATACTCATTAAACTTGTAAAACCACCTTGCAACTCGCCTTGTTCGTTAGGTGGTACAATGCCCGACATAATTCCTTGCAACCCGGTCATGGCGATGCTACCCAAACAATACACAACTATAATTGAATACATCATCCAACCTTGGGTGGCAAATGCATACAATACAAAACTCACAAGGTACAACGTCATACCTACGTTTACACTTCGTCTTTGGCCCAGCTTTGGAATAATTACCCGAATAAGCGCACCCTGAATAATGGCAAACGCTATTCCCACCACGGCTAACGAAATTCCTACTTCCTTCAAATCCCAACCAAATTTCTCTTTGGTGTAGAATGTCCAGTTGCTTTGCACCGCATGCGAAGCTATGTATAGAAAAGTAAGCGAACCCATCAGTCCAAAAATAAGCGGATAACGCTTCAATGAAATCAAAGTGCCAATGGGATTTGCACGCTTCCAATCAAACGCACAAAAGCCTCACGCTT
>DPSB01000093.1:7751-8066 GCA_003537495.1 Cytophagales bacterium
TTGCACGCT
Source organism: Cytophagales bacterium (assembly GCA_003537495.1). GTDB lineage: Bacteria > Bacteroidota > Bacteroidia > Cytophagales > Cyclobacteriaceae > ELB16-189. The sequence continues at coordinate 7,761 of DPSB01000093.1, forward strand.
TCCAATCAAACGCTCTTCTGTTTTCGGGTTTAAGCGATTCAGGAAGAATAAAAAAACCAAAAAGGAAATTCACAAAAGTTAACCCCGCAGAAAACATAAACGGAACACGAAGTCCGGCACTACCTAAAAATCCGCCTAACACAGGACCGATGATAAAACCCAATCCGAAAGCAGCACCGATCAAACCAAAATTTTTGGCGCGTTCTTCCGGTGCGCTGATGTCGGCAATATAGGCACCACCCGTTGTAAAGCTTGCACCCATTATGCCAGCCACTACCCGCCCTACAAAAAGCCAGGCAATGGTTG